>JAUHVS010000686.1 GCA_030424955.1 bacterium
CATCGACTGCAACGACCGCGACGCGAGCATCAACCCCTGGCAGTCCGAGATCTGTGGAGATGGCGTCGACCAGGACTGCCTGGGGGGCGACCTCCCGTGCAGCGACCAGTGCACCGACATGGATCGCGACGGCTTCGGCCAGGGCCAAGGCTGCCGAGGCATCGACTGCAACGACAGTGACCCCACCATCAACCCGGGCGCCCGCGAGGTCCCGGGCGACGGCATCGACCAGGACTGCAACGGCGCCGACCTCGTCCTGCGCCCCAACTGCATCGACCGCGACCAGGACGGCTACGGCCAGGGTGCGGACTGCATCAGCGAGGACTGCGACGACACCAACCCCAGGGTCAACACCGACCGCACCGAGATCTGCGGCAACGGCCTCGACGACGACTGCCGCGGAGGCGACCAGCCCTGCATCGGCATGGGCGTGGGCGAGTGCGTCGATGCGGACGGGGACGGCTTCGGGGACGGCGGCTGCCGCAACGGCAACTTCGACTGCGACGACAACAACGCCAACGTGAACCCCTTCATGGCCGAGGTCTGTGACGGGGTGGACAACAACTGCGACGGAACGACCGACGAGTGCCCGATCCGCAACCAGATCTGCGACCTCCAAGCCGGTGGTTGCGTGGGCCAGGTCGGCGCGCCCTGCGACGCCGACGCCGACTGTGCGGTCAGCCAGGGCCTCACCTGCGACGCGGACAGCGGCGAGTGCCGCCTGGGCCCGGGCGCCCCCTGCGACGCCAACGCGCAGTGCGACCCCACGGCCGTCTGCGCCGATCTCACGGGCATCTGCGACGACGGCCAGCGCTGCTACCGCGTCAAGGGTGGCGCCTGCGAGGTCAGCTGCGACTGCAGCGACGTCTGGCTGTGCAACGGCAACAACCGCTGCGTGGAGTGCCTCAACGACGGCCAGTGTGGTGCTGACGCCCGCGACACCTGCACCGACGGCGGCTTCTGCACCCAACAGAGCACCCTGGGCGGCGCCGGCAACGACGCGCGCTACCAGATCTTCCGGCGCATCATCGCCTGCTGGGACGCCTTCGCCGAGAGCACCGAGGCCCAGGGCTGCGACACCCTGCTGACCGAGGACGCGCTCTTCGTGGGCGGCGCCCAGGTCAACACCGTGGGCGACGCCGAGGCCCTCGTCGACGCGGCCTGCGACCGGGACGCCCTCACGGCGGCAGGCTTTGATGGTGACGACCGCTCGGTCCTCACCGAGGTCTTCGGCTGTGGCGTCTTCGAGCTGTGGAACATCTGGTGGGAGACCCCCATCCGCCCGAACAGCATTGGCGACCTCTGCCTCTACTACGCCCCGGCCCGCAGCGGCTTCGGCTTCCCCGACGACACCCGCGCCGCCATCGTGATCGACGCGTGCACCCTCTCCTTCTTCCGGTAGCCCGCCGCGACCCCGCGTCGTCCCGCCGTCGGCCCCGGCCCCCGCCCGTCAGGCCCCTTCAGCCCATGCACCCACCGGCTGGCCCACCCGCCCGCTGAGCACCTCGCACTCGAGGCTGGCGAAGACGCTCTCGGCCATCGCGTTGTCGTAGCAGCCGCCGAAGGAGCCGGTGGAAAGCCGGACGTTCCGCTTCTCGCAGAATGCCCGCTGGGCATCGAGCCGTCCTTGAGTTCTTCGCGCCGCCGTCGGACTTCCGCACGCTCGCCCGTGGTCGGGCCATCAGCCCGCTGGCCCGAGTCGAACACCGCCTCCGTCGCTCAGGCACGAACCCCTTGCGACGTGGGCTCGAACACTTGCCCAGGTCGGCTGGCGTACGGCCCGCCGGAACCTGTCAACGACTCTGAGACACTCATCGTCACGTTTTACGGAGCCTCCGTGAGGCTCTCACCGACGACGTTCGTCGGCGGGTTGATGTAGACGGCGGGGGGCAGGTCGTGGACGACCGGCGGGCCGTTGGGGAACCGCTCTGGATGGGCCTGGAAGGCGGAGCGCATGACGCGCCGGCGCTGGTCGAGGAGTTCGTCGGCGCGGCCCCGATGCACGGCTTCGGGCGGGAGCATTGCGATCCCGCCGTGGCGGTGCTCGCGGTTGTACCAGGGGAAGAACGACCGGCAGTAGGCGTGGGCGTGTTCCATCGAGGCGAAGCGGCGCGGGAAGCCCGGGTGGTACTTGAGGGTCTTGAACTGGGCTTCGCTGAAGGGGTTGTCGTCGGACACCTGCGGTCGGCTGAGCGACTGCGTGACACCGAGGTCTGCGAGGAGTTGGGCGGTGCATTTGGCGGTCATGGGCGCGCCGCGGTCGCTGTGCAACGTGAGCATCTCCGGCTGAACGCCGTGCTTGGCGCAGCTCTCATCGATGAGGCGGCCGGCGAGGTTGGCGTTCTCGCGATCGGCGAGTATCCAGCCCACCACCATCCGGCTGTAGATGTCGATGACGACGTACAGGTAGTAGTAGGTCCACTTCTGCGGCCCGAGCAGCTTGGTGATGTCCCACGACCACACCTGGTCGGGCGCGGTGGCGACCAGCTCGGGCTTCGCGTAGTTCGGGTGTTGCCGCTGGTTGCGGCGCTCCTTGACCGGCGCGCGCTGCGCCAGCAGGCGGTACATCGTCCGCTCGGAGCACAAGTAGGTCCCCTCGTCGAGCAACGTCGCGACCACCTCGGCGGGCGCGCGGTCCACGAAGCGCTCCGAATCGAGCACGTCGAGCACGCGTTCCTGCTCGCCGACGGCGAGCGCACGCGCAGGCTTAGGACGGGGCTGCCGGGGCTTCTCCACGGTCTCCTGACGGCGATAGAACGTCGCCCGGCTCACGCCGAGCGCGTCGCACGCGGCCTTCACGCCCACCTCGGGCGCGAGCTCGCGAGCCGCCTTCAAGAGTTCTTCTCTTGGCCGAAGTTCAATCCCAGCAGCCCGGCAACTTTTCCCTGCACGTCCAGAATCAGGTGCGCCTTGCGGAGCTCCTCCTGGGCCCGAGCGAGTTCACGCTCGAGCTGGGCGATCTTCTTCTCGGCGGCGGCGTTCTGGCTCGTCTTGCGCCCCCGCTTCTTGGCCAGCGCACCGAGCGAACCGGCACGCCGCGCGGCCCGCCACTCGCTGATGTGCGACGAGTACAGCGCCTCGCGTCGCAGGATGGCCCCCTGCGCCCCAGGCTCGGCCGCGTCGACCTCTTCGAGGATGCCCAGCTTGTACTCGGCGGTGAAGCGCCGCCGCTTCGGCTTGGCCGACACCTCCACGTCCACCTGGGACGGCTCGGTCTTCCCGGCGGCCGCGGACTCTGGGCTTTGGATTGGCTTCTCTTCCATGGTCTCCAATGTACCCGCCCTGCTCGGTATTTGTAGCTGGCGTCAATATCTCGACTACGTTGGCAGAGAGGGCGCGTGGACCAGCTCAACCATCTGTCGCTTGAACTCCGCCGGAGACGTAGGGCGCCTCCTGTGCTTGGACATCCAGACTCGCTTCCAAGCGTCTCACAGGGCCGTCCGGTCGAGTCGCTCGAAGGGCTTGAGTCGGTCAGGCCGGCATCATCCCATGTTGCGAAGACATGGTGCGGGGTGAGGAAGTCGATGCCAGGGCCACTATCCACGGACCTGCGGAAGCGGGTCGTTGCCGCCATCAAGAACGGGAGCGC
>JAUHVS010000687.1 GCA_030424955.1 bacterium
CACCGTGCCCACGGTGCGCCGCACCTACACCGCCGACACCCTGGCCACCGACCGGGTCACCCACCTGGGGGACGTGCAGCTCGAGGGTCGGCTGTTCTTGTGGCAGGACCGCCCCGGCGTGCCGCGGCTGCTGGTGGGCGCTCAGCTCGGGCTGCGGCTGCCCACGGCCCCCGAGGTGACCGCCAGCGGCGCCCCCCTGCCCCTGGACGCCCAGCCGGGCCTGGGCGCGTGGTCGCCGAGCGTGGGCCTGTGGGCCGGCGCCTACCGGCTGCCGTGGATGCTCTTCGTGAGCGCGCGCTACGTGCACACCGGCACGGGCTACGGCGACTTCAACCCCGGCGACAGCGGGCTGGCCACGGCGCTGGCGCAGTACCAGATCGGCGCCGTCGAGGGGCTGGCCCTGCGGCTCAGCGCCGACGCCCGCTACACCGGCGCCGATCGGCTGCAGGGCGAGCGCGACGGCGACCGCGCGGGCTGGGTGCTGCTGGTGGGGCCGGGCCTCGCGTGGGCGCCGCGCACGGACTGGCTGCTGAGCGCCACCGCCCGCCTGCCGGCCCATGACGGCCGCGCGGCCGGCGCCGAGGGGCCGATGGTGGAGCTCGGGATCACGTGCGATCTCTAGCCGGGATCCTGGCCCTGGTCGCCGCGGCGGGCGCCGCGCTGGGCGGCTGCGTCGAGCGCACCCCCGGCACCGCGGTGACCGTGACCCTGGCGGGCACCGGCGCGCCGCCCTGCGCCCTCACCACCGCCCGGCTGACGGTGTGGGCCGTGGCCCTGGTGCCCTGCGACGCCGAGTGGGTGGCCCCCGCCCCGTGGGCCTGGCTCGTGGGCACCGCCCACGCCCACAGCGCCGCCAGCCCCCTGCGCAGCGGCACCCCCTACGTGGTGGACCTGCTCGGCGGCGCCCAGCCCATCGCGCAGATCAGCCCGCCGGCCGACCGCTACTGCGCCCTGACCGTCGAGACCCAGCCCGCCGATCTCGACGCCGTGGGGCTGGCCGACGCGCCCACCCACGCCGGGCTGAGCTACGCCCTGGCCTGCCCCGATGACGCCCGCCAGGGGGCCAGCCGCGCCACGCTCACCGTGCCCCTCGACCCCCCGCTGCACCTGCACGCGGGGCACCTGACCGACACCGTGGATCTGGCCGTGGCCCTGGATCGCTGGTGGGTGCCCGCCGCCGGCGACGCCCTGGCCACCAACCGCGCCACCTGGGCCGCGCTGCCCGAGGCGGTGGGGCGCGCGACCCCCTGAGCCCAGGGGCCTGTCATCCACCGCTCGGCCTCGGGCATCATCGCGGCATGCGACACCCCTCAACCCTGCGCGCGGGCCGCTGGGCGCGCGCCTGCGCGTGGCTGGGCGCCCTGCTGCTGGCCGCCTGCGCCCCCGACGTGGGCTACGACCCCGAGGCCCCCTTCGAGGAGGGCGCCCTGGGCGTGTGGACCCCGGGCCTCACCGTGGAGCAGGCCGGCGGCTGCAGCACCAGCATCGTGGCGGGGCTGTCGCGGCAGCTCATCGAAGAGCTCAACTGCCTGCGCCCCAACACGCTGGTGGACTACAGCGGCCCGCGCATCGGCAACAACGGCGCCGTGTGGCCCTACCTGCAGCCCGCCGCCCGCGACGGCCTGCGCCGCGCCGTGGACGCCCGCGGGCAGGCCATCCAGATCGCGTCGGCCCTGCGCACGCTGCCCCAGCAGTTCCTGCTGTACCGCTGGTATCAGCAGGGGCGCTGCGGCATCTCGCTGGCCGCCCGCCCCGGCCGCAGCCGCCACGAGAGCGGCCTCGCCCTCGACGTGCAAGACAACGCGAGCTGGCGCAACACCCTGCAGAACGCGGGCTGGCGTTGGCTGGGGGCCAACGATCCCCCGCACTTCGACTACGTGGCCGGCGGCACGGTGGATCTGGCGGGCCTGTCGGTGCAGGCCTTCCAGCGGCTGTGGAACCGCAACCACGCCAATGATGGCATCGACGAGGACGGCGCCTACGGCCCGCAGACCGAGCGCCGGCTGCTGCAGTCGCCCACCGACGGCTTCCCCATCGGGGCCTGCGCGCCCGAGCCCGAGCCGGTGCGGGACGCGCGCCCGCCCGACCCCGAGCCCACCCCGGGCACGCCCAACCTGTCGGTGCTCTCGCGCTGGGTGACCGTCGAGGGGCAGGCCCGCGACCTCGTGACCGCCGGTAGCAGCGCCGGCGTGTTCGACGTCATCGAGGGGCAGCGCTTCGACGCCACCGTCGAGGTGCGCAACGGGGGCGACGGCACGGCGCAGGCGGTGATCGCCGGCTTCGCCCTCACCGACGCCTTCCTGCGGCCGGTGGCCGCGGTCATCGAGCGCGCCGACGGCGACGGCTGGCTGCCCCTGGGCGCCGCGCCGCTCACCGCCACGGGGCAGGTGGCCCTGGGCGATCTCCCCGCCGGCGGCGGGGCGCGGGTGCGCTGGACCCTGGAGGCCGTGCGCGCGGCGCCCGGGGTGTACGCCCACCTGCGGGGCTGGGTGGTGTCGGCGGGCGCGCACTACGGCGACCAGCTGAGCTGGGACGACCCCGTGGAGCGCAACCCCACCGGGCAGACCCTGCGCCACGAGGGGCTGGCCGACGTGTTCGCCGTGAGCGCCTGGACCTGGCCCGGCCCCACCGCCGCCGACCCCCGCGGCTGGACCGACTGCGACGGCGGCCCGCTGGCGGTCGCCCCCGGCGAGGGCGCCCTGCAGGTGCCCGGCGGCTGCGCCCTGAGCCCGCCGTGGACGGCCATCGACGGCGACGCCCTGGGCGCGCTGGAGATCGAGCTCGCCACCGACGCCCCCGCCCTGCGGCTGGCCTGGGGCGACGAGTCCATCGCGGTGCGCCTGGGGGGCAGCGGCGCCGCCGAGAGCCACCGCCCCACCGTGGGCTGGCTGGGCGCCGTGGGCCCCGTGCAGGTGCAGGCGGACGCCCCGCTGTGGCTGTACGCCTTCGCCGCCGCGCCCTTGGTGGCGCCGCCGGCCGAGGACGCGGGCCTGCCCGGTCCCGGCGGCCCCGACGACCTGGACGCCGGCCTGCCCCGCCGCGACCTCGGCGCGGGCCCCAGCGACCTCGGCCCCGGGCGCACCCGCGACGCGGTGCCCTTGAGCCCCGAGGCCGGCCCCGACCTGGGCGGCGGCTGCCGCAGCGCCGCGCCCGGTGACGCCCCCGCCTGGCCGCTGTGGATCCTCGCCCTCGCGGGCGTGGCCCTCGCCCGGCGGCGCCGCGCTTGATGGTTGGGGTGGGCGCGCTGGCCCTGAGCCTCGCCCTCGTGGTGGGCCTGCCGGCCCCCACCGGGCTGCCCGAGGCCGACGAGCTGGCGGCCCTGGCCCAGGCGGAGGCCGAGGTCGGCCACGCCCTCGCCGGCCGGCTGGTGCGGTTGGCCGTCAAGCACCCCGACCGCCCCGTGATCGGCGAGACCATCGCCCGCGCCAGGCGGCTGCCCGACGGCGCGCAGGTGCTGGGCCGGCTCTGCGACGAGCTGTCGTGGGTGGGCACCCCGCGCTTCGCCCGGCCGGCCTGCGAGGCGGCCCTGAGCGCGGCGGCCGAGGCCACCCCGCCCGTCGCGGCCCTCGCGCGCGCCCGCTGGC
>JAUHVS010000688.1 GCA_030424955.1 bacterium
CTCGGCGGCGAAGGCCAGGTGCGGATCGGCGACCGCAGGGCGCAGCTCCACGACGACGACCGGATGATCCTCAACTTCCGCGGCGTCGGGGCGACCTTCCCGACCTACAGCGCCGGCGACGTCCTGGACGGACGACTCGGCGCCGAGCTGGCCGGCAAGATCGTCCTCGTCGGCATCACCTACCTGGGCCACGACCGGGCGCGGACCCCCTTCGATCCCCAATTCCCGGCGATCGAGCTCCACGCGACGGCGATCGACAACCTCCTCGCCGGCGATCCGATCCGCCGCGCCTCACCCTTCGTCGACGCCGGCCTCTGCGGCCTCTTCGGCCTCCTCGCGGCGCTCCTCTTCATCCGCCGCCTCGACGCCTGGCCGCTCCTCCGCTTCGGCGGGATCGCAGCCCTCGCGCTCACCCACGCGGGCGTCGCCCTCGTCGCCTTCACCGTCTACGACCTCTGGCTGAGCGTCGTCTGGCCCCTCGGCGCGGTCCTCATCCTCGGCGGCCTCGGCCTCGGGGCGGCCTACGCCGGCGAGGCCAAGCAGCGCCGCTGGCTGCGGCGCTCCTTCGGCCAGTACCTCGGCGGTGAGACCTTGGACCAGCTCCTCGCCGATCCCGGCGGCCTCGCCCTCGGCGGCGCGCGGCGGGAGCTCTCGGTCCTCTTCTCCGACATCCGCGACTTCACGACGATCTCCGAGCACCTCTCGCCAGAGGAGCTGGTCGAGCTCCTCAACCTCTACTTGACGCCGATGAGCGACGCCGTGCTCCGCCGCGGCGGCTACCTCGACAAGTACATCGGCGACGCGGTGATGGCCGTCTACGGCGCCCCCGTCCCCCACCGGGATCACGCGGACCGCTGCCTCGGCACAGCGATCGCGATGCAGCGGGCGGTCGACGAGCTCAACCCGACGCTCACCGCCCGCGGCCTCGCTCCGCTCGAGATCGGCGTCGGCGTCAACTCGGGCGAGGTCGTCGTCGGCAACATGGGCTCCGCGGAGCGCTTCGACTACACCGTCATCGGCGACGGGGTGGGCGCCGCCGGCCTCGGCCTGAGCGGCACGGGCAAGGGCGGCGGCGGCGAGGGGTTCGGGCGGATCCACGGCATGGGCAGCATCAGCACCATGGGCCGCGGGGCGGGCGGCCTCGGCACCAGCGCCGGCGGCGGCATCCAGTGGCGCCTGCCGCCGCGCGCTGAGCGCTGGACGCCGCGCGTGGACCAGGGCTTCGTCACCGTGGCGGCGCAGCCCCTGTCCACCCTGTCCATCGACGCCGACTCGGCCAGCTACAGCCTCACCCGCGACAGCCTCTCGCGGGGCACCCGGCCCGAGCCGGCGTCGGTGTACATCGAGGACTTCGTCAACCGCTTCGACTATGGCGACGCGCCGCCGACGGACGGCCAGCCCCTGCGCATCGTGACCGACGTGGGCGCAGCCCCGTGGGCCCCGGAGCACCGGCTGGTGCGCATCGGCGTGAAGGCCGCCGAGGTGTCGGCGAGCGAGCGCGCGGCGGCCAACCTGGTGTTCCTGTTGGATGTCTCGGGCTCCATGAACGGCCCCGACCGGCTGGGGCTCGTCAAGCAGGGCCTGGCCGAGATGGTGACCCACCTCGAGGCCCGCGATCGGGTGGCCATCGTGACCTACGCGGGGGCCGCGGGGCTGGCGCTGCCGTCCACGCCGGCGACGGATCGGGCGGCCATCCTGGCTGCCCTGGACCAGCTGACGTCGGGGGGCTCCACCGCGGGGGGCGAGGGCATCGAGCTGGCGTACCAGGTCGCGGCCCGGCACTTCGTGAAGGGGGGCAACAACCGGGTGGTGCTGGCCACCGACGGCGACTTCAACGTGGGCCTGCAGGACCAGGCCGGGCTGAAGCGGCTCATCGAGGCCAAGCGCAAGACCGGGGTGCTGCTGACGGTGCTGGGCGTGGGCCGCGGCAACCTGCGGGCCCAGCAGATGGAGGCCATCGCGCAGCACGGGGACGGCGGCTTCCACTTCCTCGACGGGCTCACCGAGGCGCGGCGCGTGCTGGTGGATGAGCTGACCCGCACGCTGGTGACCGTGGCCCGCGACGTGAAGGTGCAGGTGGAGTTCAACCCCGCCCAGGTCAAGGCGTACCGGCTGCTGGGCTACGAGAACCGCACCCTGGCCGCCGAGGACTTCAACGACGACAAGAAGGACGCCGGCGAGCTGCAGGCGGGTCACACCGTGAGCGTGCTCTACGAGCTGGTGCCGGCGGGCAGCGACGAGGCCGTGCCCGGCGTGGATCCGCTGACCTACCAGCGGCGCGAGGCGGTGGGCGGCGCCGATCTGCTCACGGTGAAGGTGCGGGCGAAGCGGCCGACGGCCCAGGCGTCGACGCGGTGGTCGGTGGCCGTGCGCGATAGCCAGGGCCCGCCCTCAGAGGCGCTGCGCTTCGCGTCGGCGGTGGTGGAGCTGGCGCTGCTGCTGCGCGACGATCCGCACCGGGGCGCGGCGGCCTTCCCGGCCCTCATCGAGCGGGCGAAGGGGGCGCTGGGCGCCGATCCCTTTGGCGCCCGGGCGGCGCTGGTGGCGCTGGCCACGCAGGCCCAGGCCGCGCGGCCGTGGCGTGCCGGGGCGGTGGGCCTCGGCCAGCGGCGCGCGGGGAAGCGGGACGGGCTCACGGTGACCCCCGCGGGCTTCGAGGGGCCCTGCCGGCGGCAGGTCATGGAGCGGGTGGTGCGGGCCCGGCAGCGGGGCCTGCAGTACTGCTACGAGAAGGCCCTGCACCGCGACCCCAGCCTGAAGGGCAAGGTGGCGCTGACGTGGACGGTGGGGCCCGACGGGCGGACCACGGCCGCGACGGCCAAGCCCGACAAGGCGGCGTCGCTGGGTCAGGTGCCGGGCTGCATGGAGCGGCAGGTGCGCCGCTGGCGGGCGCCTGAGCAGGGCGGCGCCTGCACCGTCAAGCTGACGTTGGCGCTGCGATCGGCGGGCCGCTGACGGCGGGTTCGCCCGGCGCTACGGGCAGGCGTAGTCCCGGCGCACGCACTGCTTGGGGATGTAGAACAGGGCCGGATCGTCGAAGAGCCGGGCGCAGCGGTAGCCCGCGCCGCAGGCGGCGTCGGTGGTGCAGGCCACGCCGCAGCCCGCCCCCGCCCCGTAGCTCAGGCACAGGTTGCCGCCGGCGCCGCAGTCCAGGTCGCTGGCGCAGGGCTGGCACGCGATGTCGGCGTGGGCGTGGGGGTTGAGCTGCGGATCCTGGTCGATGCCGTGCACGCCGTAGTGCACATCGGCGAAGTCGCGGGTGTTCAGGCCGCGCAGCAGCTCGGTCCAGCTCACGGGGAAGTGGCGGCCGCCGTCGTCGGTGAGGGTCAGCCAGTACAAGAACTCATGGATGGTCTGGTAGCCGACGCTGAAGGGCGTGGTGTTGACCGTGGTGACGATGTCGACATTGTCAAATGACTTCAAGGGGTTGGCGAGCAGGTCGTCCACGTAGGTGCGGTAGGTCTGGCAGCCGTCGAAGACGTAGATCTGGTACTTGCTGGCCAGGGGCAGGCTGGCGAAGTCCCGCGCGGGGATCTCGTGGCGGGGCTGGTAGTCGAGGATGAAGCCGGCGCCGG
>JAUHVS010000689.1 GCA_030424955.1 bacterium
GGCGGATGCGGACGTGATCATGATGCTGCGCATCCAGAAGGAGCGCCTGGACGAGGAGCTCTTCCCGAGCGACCGCGAGTACGCCCGCTTCTTCGGGCTGAACCGCGCGGTGCTGCGCCAGGCGCGGCCCGACTGCCTGGTGATGCACCCGGGGCCCATCAACCGGGGCGTCGAGCTGGACGCCGACGTCGCCGACGGCCCGCAGTCGGTGATCCTGGATCAGGTCGCCGCCGGGGTCTCGGTGCGCATGGCGGTGCTCTACCACTGCGCGGGCGGCGGCGCCGAAGAGGGGGTCCCGTGAGCCGCGTGACGCTGCGCATCCAGGGGGGGCGGCTGGTGTGCCCCACCACCGGGTTCGATGGGATCGCCACGGTGGATCTGTCGGGGGGCGTCGTGAGCGCCGTGTACCCCGGGGCCGCGCCCGCTGAGCCGGGCGCCACGGTGGTCGACGCGAGCGGCTGCGTGGTCGCGCCGGGCTTCGTGGACCTGCACGCCGAGCTGGGGGAGCCGGGGGGCGAGCGGCGCGAGACCCTGGCCGACGCCCTGCGCGCCGCCGCCCGGGGCGGGTTCACGGCGGTGTGCGCCAGCCCCGCGTCGGATCCCGTCAACGACAGCCCGGCGGTGACCGGCTACCTCATCGCCCGTGGCGCGGCCCTGGCCGGCGCCCGGCTGCTGCCGATCGCGGCGCTGACCGTGGGCCGGGGGGGCGAGCGGCTGACCGAGATGTTCACCCTGCGCGAGGCCGGCGCGGTCGCCTTTGGTGACGGCGGCCAGGGCGTGCGCGACAGCGCGCTGCTGCGCCGCGGCATGGAGTACGCTCACGCGGTGGGCTGCCCGGTGTTCGAGTTCCCCGAGGATCGCCGGCTGGCGGGGCGCGGGACCATGCACGAGGGGCCGGTGGCGACGCGCCTGGGGCTGAAGGGCATCCCAGCGGCGGCCGAGGACGTGAGCGTCTGGCGGGCCATCGCGCTGGCCGAGCAGACGGGCGCGCGGATCCACCTGGGCCCCATCAGCACCCGCGGCGCGGTGCGGGCGGTGCGCCTCGCCAAGGCCGAGGGCCTGCCGGTCACGGCGGCGGTGAGCGCCACCCACCTGCACCTCACCGACGAGGCCGTGGCCGAGGCCTACGACACGGCGCTGCGCCTGCGGCCGCCCCTGCGGGCTCAAGCTGACGTGGACGCGCTCTGGGCGGGCCTGGCCGACGGCACCCTGGACGCCGTCACCAGCCACCATTGCCCGCAGACCCTCGAAGACAAGGCGCTGGAGTTCGCCCTCGCGGCCCCTGGGGCCATTGGGCTCGAGACCGCGCTGGGCTTGACGCTGAAGTGGGCCGAGGCGAGCGGGGCGCCGCTGTCTCAGGTGGTCGCGCTGCTGGCGGCGGGCCCGGCCCGGGTGCTGGGGCGGGACGCCGCCGTACAGGTGGGGGCCCCTGCCGATCTGGTGGTCTTCGACCCCGCGGGGCGCACCCGCGTGGACGGCGAGCTGCTGGCCAGCAAGGCCCGCAACACCCCCTGGATGGGGCACGCCCTGCCGGGGCGGGTGCTGTGGACCGTGGTGGATGGCCAGATCGTGCACGCCGCCGACTGAGTTTCCTTTTGGTTTGAGCCGGCCGGCGCAGGACGCGGGCCGAGGAGTGAGCCCGTGAACCTGCTCGATCGCGAACCCGCAGCGCTGCTGCTCGAGGACGGCACGATCTACCGAGGCCGGGCCTACGGGGCCCGCGGTGACACCGCGGGTGAGGTGGTGTTCAACACCTCCATGACCGGCTACCAGGAGATCCTGACCGACCCCTCGTACCGCGCGCAGATCGTCACGATGACGTACCCGCACATGGGCAACTACGGCATCAACCTCGAGGACGTCGAGAGCGGGCGGGTGCAGGTGGCGGGGTTCATCGTGCGCGAGCCCTGCGCAGTGCCGAGCAACTGGCGCAGCACCGGGGATCTCGAGAGCTACCTGGCCGAGGCCGGCGTGGTCGGCCTGTGCGGCATCGACACCCGCGCGCTGGTGCGGCGTATCCGGCAGGTCGGCGCGATGCGGGGGGCGATCCTCACCGGCGAGGCGGCCACCGAGGCGGCCCTCGCGGAGCGCCTGGCCGCTGAGCCGCCCATGACCGGCCGTGACCTGGTGGGCGAGGTCACCTGCTCGGTGCCCTACGCCTGGCACGAGCCCGTGACGCCGCTGCCGGCGGCGCTGCCCACGGCGGGCGTGGCCCAGCCGGATCGGCCCTACCGCGTCGTCGCCTATGACTTCGGCATCAAGCACAACATCCTGCGGCTGCTGACGACCCACGGCTGCGAGGTCACGGTGGTGCCGGCCACCACCTCGGCCGAGGACGTGATGGCGATGGATCCCGACGGGATCTTCTTGAGCAACGGGCCGGGGGATCCGGCGGCGGTGCACTACGCCATCGACAGCGTCCGGGCGCTCATCGGGCAGCGGCCGATGTTCGGCATCTGCCTGGGCCACCAGATCGCGGCGCTGGCCCTGGGCGCGCAGACCTTCAAGCTGCCCTTCGGGCACCGCGGCGGCAACCAGCCGGTCAAGGATCTGCGCACCGGCCAGGTGGCCATCACCAGCCAGAACCACGGGTTCGCCGTGTCGCCGGACGGGCTGGGCGGCGGCGCCGTCGTGAGCCACGTCAACCTCAACGACGACACCGTGGCGGGCCTGTCGCTGACCGAGAAGCAGCTGTTCAGCGTGCAGTACCACCCAGAGGCCAGCCCCGGGCCTCACGACGCGGACGCGCTGTTCGCCGACTTCACCCGGCTGATGGCGGAGCACCGCGCGTGAGGGCGGCGACCCGCAGCGGGTGGGCGGCGGTGTGGATGTGCGGGGCGCTCGCGGCCTGCTCAACCAAGGCGCCCGACGGGGCTGCGCCGGCGACCGCGGGCTCAGCGGCGGTCAGCGCGGCGCCGTCTGCGGCGGCCAGCGCGCCGCCCTCGGCGGCGGCGGCGACGAGCGCGGGGGGCGCAGCCGCCCCCGGTGTGGCGGCGGCCCTGCAGCCGGGCGCGGTCGGTCCGCTCCCGCCGTCGGATCGGGTCTTCGCGTTGCCGGTGCTGGGCCAGCCGCACGATCAGCTGCTGGGCGCCGACGGCGACGCGCTGTGGGCGGTGGACCCGACCCAGAGCGGGCAAGGCAAGCTGCTGTGGCGGGTGACCGGCCCTGGCGTCGTGCAGCGGGTCGCCCTGGGGGACGCCGGGCAGGGGACCCGGCTGTATGTCGCCCGCGGGGTGGGCCGGGGGCACCTGCGGGCGCCGCTGACCATCGAGGCCCTGGATCCGGCCACCGGCCTGGGCACGGTGGTGTGGCAGCAGCAGGGCCAGCGCAACGAGTGCGCGCACCTGTCGATCACCGACGTCGATGGGGACGGCCAGGCCGAGCTGGCCTTCGCCTACTACGCCAGCAAGTACATGGTGCGCACCCGCCACCTGGGCCGTGACGGCCAGCCGATCCTGGGCGCCGAGGTGCGCATGGCCAGCAGCCGCACCTATGGCGATCTGGACGGCGATGGGCGCCCGGATGAGGTGGTGGGCCGGGTGTACGGGGACGCCAAGGGGGATCCGGGCGAC
>JAUHVS010000690.1 GCA_030424955.1 bacterium
TGCAGGCCTTCGGCCGTTTCAGCGTGCGGGTGTGCGATCCCCGCCAGTTCGTCGAGCGCTTCGCCCGCCAGGCGCTCCCCAGCGAGGCCGATCTCACCGACCGCGCCCGGCGGCTGGTGGCGGGCTGGTTCGAGCAGGCCGTGCTCGGCCTCGACCTGGAGGACGCCGCGCTGTTCGCCACCCTGGAGGATCTCGACGCGCTGCGCGGCCTGGTGCTGCCCACCATGCAAGCCAACCTGGCCCGCGCGGGGCTGTCGCTGGCCCGCTTCGCCATCGAGCACCTCACCGCCCCCCTCGAGCTGGGCCTCAAGCCCGGCTCCAGCCGCACCCGCACCCTGGCCCGCGTGGCGGGGCTTGGCCTGGGCGAGCGGCCCGACACCGCGCCGGTGCCGGCCATCGCGCCGGAGCCAGGGGCGCCTGCTCGGCGCGAGGCCCCCCGAGCCGTCAGCCGGGTCGCGCTGCGCCCCTGTCACGGCTGCGCAAAGCCCGTGCCCGTGGACGCCCGCTTCTGCGCCCACTGCGGCGCCGGCCAGCAGAAGGCCTGCCACGCGTGCGGCCACAAGCTGCCCATGAACGCCCGCTTCTGCGCCCAGTGCGGCACGCCGCAGGGCTGAGCCGCGCCCCCGCGCGCGGGGCCGCAGGCCTTGCGACGGCGCGACCGCCTCGGGCATCGTGCGCGCCTCGCAGCGGGCCCCCTCGCTCGACCAGCGGCGGACTCAGGTCTGCCGGCCGCTGGGCCGACCGAAGGGCACGTCCACCGGGGCGGGCCACGCCGCGGCCACACAGGAGGTGCTCGATGAGCGTCTTGATTCTGGGGGCCACCTCCCCCATCGCCCGCCAGCTCGCCGCCCGCTACGCCGAGGCTGGCCAGGCCGTCTACTGCGCCGCCCGCGACGTGGACGAGGCCGCCGCCATCGCCGCCGATCTGCGGGTGCGCTACCCCGTCACCACGGCCGCTGGCGCCTTTGACGCGGTGGATCTGGACGCCCACCCCGCCCTGATCGCCGCCGCCGAGGCCGCCGTGGGGCCCCTCGACACGGTGATCGTCGCCTTTGGCGACATGGGCAGCGCCGATCCGGCGACCGACACCGACTTCACCGCCGCCCGCCGGGTCATCGACATCAACTTCACCGGCGCCGCGAGCGTGTGCGAGGCCGCCGCCGCGGCCATGACCCCCCGCGGCACGGGCCACATCATCGCCATCAGCTCGGTGGCCGGGGACCGTGGGCGCCAGAGCAACTACCTGTACGGCAGCGCCAAGGGCGCGCTCACCCTGTACCTGCAGGGGCTGCGCAACCGGCTGTTCCCGCTGGGCGTGAAGGTGATGACGGTGAAGCTGGGCTTCGTCGACACCCGCATGACCTTCGGCATGCAGACCGGCATCCCCATCGCCTCCCCCGAGGCGGTGAGCCGCGCCATCATCAAGGCGCAGGGCCAGGGCACCGACGTGATGTACTACCCGAAGTTCTGGGCCGGCATCATGGGCATCATCAAGGCCATCCCCGAGGGGGCCTTCAAGCGCCTCAAGCTCTGAGCGGCAGCCCGCGGGGCGGGGGGTGGGCTCGGCGCTGCGAGCCCGGCGCGGCGATCGGGGCTACCGGCAGGTGAGCGCCCGGTAGGCGGGCCCATCCTTGGCCGGCAGCTTCTTGCTCAGCGCCCGCAGGGCCGAGTCCTCGGCCGCCTGAGGGTTGATGCCGCCGCCGTGCGCGGCGGTGGGCAGCGACGCGTGGTGGAACACGCCCCGGCCGTTCCCGGCGTCGCGGATGTCGAGCTCATAGCCCACATACACCCAGTCCAGCTCCCGCTCGCGGTGGGCCCGGTGGCTCACCGTCAGCACGGCCTGCGCCGTGGGGCCTCCGGCCGCCAGCCCTGCCGGCCCCTCGACCACCGTGCAGCCGCGGGCCGCCAGCAGCTTCGACACCTGCCCGAGCACCCCGCGGCGCAGGCCCGGCGTGGCGCCCTTCACCTGCAGTCGGATGCTCGCGCGGCTGCGCGCCGCCCGCGCCGGGCCGCGGATGGCCTCGACCCCCGGCGGCGCGAGGGCCGGCGCCGACCCGCCCAGCGCGTTGATGATGCGGGCCCGGCGCTGCTGCTCAGCGAGCACCCAGCTGGGGGAGCGGTCGCTGCGGAGGAGCACGCTCGTGTCGCCCGTCTCGATGGCGCGGGTCACCGAGGGGATCAGGGTCGCGAGCTCCTTGCGGCCCCGCGCGATCTCGGCGGCATACACCGCGATGGCGGCGTCGCGGTCCAGCGCGGCCCGCGCCACGAAGTCGGCCGGCCCGCGGCGCACGACGCCGATGGTCTTGATCAGCTCTACGTGGTCAAAGGCGGTCGTGGTGCGGACCTTGACCGAGGTGCTCTGGTCGCCCTCGCCGTTGTATTCGGCGCTGCGGGTGTCGGTCTCGGCCTTCATGCTGGCGACGATCTGCTCGCTGACGGCCTTGCGCGCGTCCAACACGGCCTCGCGCTGGCCGGGCCCGAAGCCGTCCCCAGCCAGGTGGCCGGGGGGCGCCTCGGGCAAGGTCGTCGCCTCGGGCGGCGCCTCGGGCAGCGGCTCGCCGCCGTCGTCCGTCGGATCCGCAGGGGCAGGCGCGACCGCCACCGGCCCGGCGCCCCCCATCTCCACGTCGCCGTCCGTGGCCTGCCGTGCCCGCTGGCGCACCGCGTCCGCCTCGGCCCGGCTGAGCGTCCGCCCCCGCTCGGGGGGCCCGCCACAGCCCACCAGCGGCGCGGCCCCCAGCGCGAGGGCGAGGACGGTGAGCGGGGCGCGGGCGAACAAGATCGATAGGGCGCGGCGCACGAGGGCCTCCTGCAAGTCTGTGTTTCGGGCCCGCCGACGGGAGCCGGTGCCCGCTATTCTGCCCCAGGCGAGATGATCTGCCCAGGGCGGTGGACGCAGACCAATCTCGGGACCGTTGGCATTTTTTGGCTGGGCCGCGAATACTGCCCGCAGCGCCCCGTCGGGGGCCGCCGTAACCGAGGAGGTCACCGTGCGCACCACGGTCTGCATGTGCCTGCTGCTTGGCATCACCGCCTTTACCGCCGCGTGCGGTGGCCCGCAGCGCCCGATCGACAAAGACGAGATTCGCCGCAACGCCGACGGCGCCGACCGCGACCTGGATCGCGAATCGAACCGCCAGCGCGACTAGCGCGACCCGTCGCTGCTCTCGACTGATTGACCGACGAGACGAACCTTTCGAGCTTGAGACGCTCCCCTACTGCTCAGGAGAACCCCATGTTCACTCGCACCTTGCGCTCCATCGCCGCTCCCCTCGCCCTCGGGGTGAGCCTCTTGCTCGCCGCGTGCGGCGGTGACCAGGTCAAGACCGACGCCGGCACCGACGCCCCCGCGTGGGTGAACAAGGGCGCGGCCGCCTTCAACGACGGCAAGTTCTACGGCGTCGGCGTCGACACCGGCACCAGCTCCATCAGCCTGCGCCGCAGCGCCGCCGACGCGAAGGGCCGCGCCGAGCTCGCCAAGCAGTTCCAGTCCAAGGTCAAGGCGCTCATCAAGAGCTACGAGGCCAGCACCCAGGAGCAGGACCGCGAGGCGGCCGAGAGCCACCGGCAG
>JAUHVS010000691.1 GCA_030424955.1 bacterium
CAGGCCGTGGCCGAGATGTCGGCGGCCTTCACCACCCTCAAGAACACCGCCGCCGCCGCGGCCGCCGGCAAGGCCACGGCCGCGCAGAAGGCCGCGTTCCACGAGGGCGTGGTGCTGCTGATGGCCAGCGAGCTGGCCCGCAAGGCGGGCGATCTGAGCAGCGCCAAGATCCTGGCCAAGCACGCCGCCACCGTCGCCGCCACCACGGGCGTCACCCGCATCGACGGCCTCAAGCTCGACGGCACCCTGGGCCCGAAGGTCAAGCAGGCCCAGCTGAAGATCCCGGCCGCCGGCACCCTGACCGCCAGCGCCGGCACCTGGCTGCTGCAGGGCTGGGAGCCCGATCCGCTCTGAGCCCCCGCGCGGGCCGAGCCCCCGCCACGGCCCCCACCGCGCCACCCCGCTTGCGGCCGCGCCCGCCATGAACGACAACCGGATGATGCCCGCGCCCCCACAGCTCGGCCCCTTCACCCTCGGCGCCCTGCTCGGCGAGGGCGGCATGGGCCAGGTGTACGCCGCCCAGCACGTGGCCGAGGACTGGCCGGTGGCCATCAAGGTCATCACCGCGGGCGTGGCGGCCGATCCCAGCTACCAGAGCGCCTTCCGCCGCGAGGTGCGGGCCGTGGCCCGCCTCGACCACCCGGGCATCGTGCGGGTGCACGACTTCGGGCGCGTGCCGGACGGCGCCGTGGGCCTCCCTGCTGGCAGCCCCTACCTGGTCATGGATCACGTGGCGGGCGGCGCGCTGCGGCCCGGCGGGGCGGTGCCCGACTGGCCCGCCCTCAAGCGGCTGCTCGACGATCTGCTGGACGCCCTGGCCCACGCCCACGCCCGCGACGTCATCCACCGCGACCTCAAGCCCGACAACGTGCTGCTCGACGGCGCCGGCCGCCCGGTCCTCACCGACTTCGGCGTGGCGGCCCACCGCGGCACCGACGACCTCACCACCTCCCAGCGGGGCGGCGGCACGGCGGGCACGCCGGCCTACATGGCGCCGGAGCAGATCAAGGGCGCCAGCCGCGACCAGGGCGCCTGGACCGACCTCTACGCCCTGGGCTGCCTGACCTGGGAGCTGGTGACCGGCGGGCCGCCCCACGCCCGCGCCACGCCCCTGGCCACCATGGTCGCGCAGCTCACCGATCCGCTGCCGCCGCTCAACCCGCGGTTCCCCATCCCCGAGGGGCTGGAGGGGTGGCTGAGCCAGCTGCTCGTCAAGTCGCCTGAGCTGCGCTTCCAGCGGGCCGCGGACGCTGCCTGGGCCCTGGAGCAGCTCGCCGGCGATCCCCTGCAGTCGGCGAGCTGGCCCGCGCTGACCCCGCCCCCCGCCGAGCTCGACCTGGCGACCGCCCCGACCCTGCCGGCCAGCGCGCCCCCGGCCCTGCCGCTGGCGGTGCAGCCCACGCCCTACGCCATCTGGCAGCCGGCGCCCATCACGCCGGCGGCGGGGGTGCCACGGGACTGGCGGCCGCGCCGGGCCAGCGACCCCCGCCCGGTGCACCGCGGCGCGGGCCTGGGGCTGGTGGCCCTGCGCACCATCCCGTTGACGGGGCGCGTCGCCGAGCGCGACGCCCTGTGGGCCGCGCTGCGCAGCGTGCTCCACCACCGCCGCCCGCGGCTGGTGCGGCTCCTGGGCCCGGCGGGCTACGGCAAGACCCGGCTCGCGGAGTGGGTCTGCGAGCGCGCCCACGAGACCGGCGCCGCCCACGCCCTGCAGGTGTACTCGGCCGCAGAGCGCGGGCCCGCCCACGGCCACCCGGCCGCCCTGCGCCGGCTGCTGAACGCCCGCGGCCTGGACCGCGACGGGCTGCTGGCCCGCATCGAGCACACGCTGGGCCCCATCGGCTACGACGATCCCGGCGAGGCGCAGGCCCTGGCCGAGGTCATCGATCCGGCCAGCGACGCCGCCCGGGCGGCCCACCGGATCCCGCGGCTGGTGGGACCCGAGCAGCAGCACGCGGTGGTGCGCCGGCTGCTCCTGCGGCTGGCCGAGACCCGCCCGGTGATCGTGCAGCTCGACGACGCCCAGTGGAGCCCGCAGGGCCTGGCCTTCGTGCGCAGCCTGCTGGCGCTGCCCGACCGCCAGCCCGCGCCCATCCTGGTGGTGGTGACCGCCCGCACCGACCTGCTGAGCGACCGCCCGTTAGAGGCCGCCGCGCTGCAGGATCTGGGCACCCACCCCGGCGCGCAGACCCTGGAGATCGGCCCCCTGCCCGCCGCCGAGCGGCTGACCCTGATCCAGTCGATGCTCGGCCTCACCGGCCACCTCGCCCGCCACCTCGACGACCGCGCCGGCGGCAACCCGCTCTTCGCCGTGCAGCTCGTGCGCACCTGGGCCCAGCGCGACCTGCTGGTGGCCACGCCCGCGGGCGTGGCCGTGCGCCCCGACGCCACCCTCGACGCCGCCCTGCCCGGCGACGGCCAGGGGCTGTGGTCGCGCCGGGTCGCGAGCGCGCTGACCGACGCCAGCCCGCCGGCCGTCGCCGCCCTGGAGATCGCCGCCACCCTGGGCCTGCAGATCGATCCCGCCGAGTGGGCCGCCGCCTGCGCGGCCGCGCAGCTGCCGGTGCCGGCCGGCCTCGTGGACGCCTGGCTCGACCAGGGCCTGATCCGCGCCGGCCGAGGGGATCACGGCGACGGCGGCTGGGCCTTCGTGCACGCCATGCTGCGCGAGGCCCTGCAGCAGCAAGCCGCCGCCGCCGGCCGTGGCCCCAGCCACCACGCGGCGTGCGCCCGGGCCCTGGCGGCTGCGCCCCGCCCCCCCCACGCCCGCATCGCCCACCACCGGCTGGCCGCAGGCGACGCCGCCGGCGCCCTGGCGCCCCTCGCCCGCAGCGCCGAGACCGCGCTGGATCAGGGCGACGCCCCCCTCGCCCAGGAGCTGCTGGGGCACCTGCAGGCGGCCCTGCACACCGCCGCGCCCCCGCCGGCGGACCCCCGCTGGGGCGAGGCCAACGCCCTGCGCGCGCGGCTGGCCCTGCTGCGCAACGCCTTCGACGACGCCACGGCCCTGATCCGCGAGACCGAGCGCGCGGCCCAGGCCCACGGCTGGCTGCGGGTCGAGGCCCAGCTCCACCTGGTGTTGGGCGGCGCCCTGCGGGATCGCGGCCAGGCCCGCGAGGCTCGCCCGCGCCTGCTCGCCGCCGCCGAGCTGGGCGAGCGCCTGGGCGATCCGCGGCTGCAAGCCCGGGCGCACCTGCTGCTAGGCTCCGTCAACCACCGCCTGGGCGACGTCGTCGCCGCCGGGCGCGCCTTCGACGCCGCGCGCCAGGCCGCCGCCGCCGCCGGGGACCGCGACGTGGGGGGCCTCGCCCAGACCTCCCTGGCCCGCCTGGCGCGCCGCGACGGCCGGCTGGCCGACGCCACCCAGCACACCGCCGCCGCGCAGGCCCTGTTCGAGGCCGCCGCCAACCGCGACGGCCTCGCCCGCTGCGCCAACCAGCGCGGCGAGCTGGCCCGCCTGGCCGGCGACCTCGACGGCGCGGCCAGCGCCTACCGCGACGCCCTCGCGCTGTGGCAGATCATCGACGCCCCGGACGCCCTATACGCCGAGGCCAACCTGGGCCTGAC
>JAUHVS010000692.1 GCA_030424955.1 bacterium
CGGGAGGGTAGCGCCCGCCCCGGATCACCTCAAATCCAGGGCGCCGCCCAGGCCCAGCGGCTACGCCCGGCGGCTCTCGCGGCCAGTCAGCAGGGCCGTCAGCTCCTGGTAGGCCTGGTTGATCACCTGGGCCTTCTCGTGGGCGCGGGCCTCGGCGGCGGGATCGTGGGCGAAGCGGTCGGGGTGGTGGGCCCGCATCTGTTTGCGGTAGGCGGTCTTGACGGCGTCCAGATCGGCCCCCGGCGACAGCCCCAGCGTGCGGTAGTGATCCACCGACGTCAGCCGGCGATCCGCCTGCCGTTGGGCCTTCTGGGCCTCGGCCTGCATCTTGCGGATCCACGCCCACACGTCAGCCTCAGCCTGCGCGAGCTGCGCCTCGACCGCCTTGCGGGCCTCGGCGTAGGCGGCGTTGGCCTGATCGACCCGGGCCCGCACCGCGTCGGAGCTCATGGCGTACTCCGCCGCCGCCCGCCCCGCGACGCCCGCGGCCTTGGCCGCCTGCTGTGCCGCCTGCTTGAGGGTGTTGAGCACGCTCACGACGCCGCCTCGACCTCCTGCACCACGTGGCCGTCCCGGCGGTAGCGCCGGGCGCAGTCGGGGCAGGTGGTGGTGTCGTGGCCGCCGGCGTCGGTGCCCAGCTCGAGGGTGGCGCCGCAGAAGCAGGCCCAGCCCCGCAGGCGGGCCGGGTTGCCGTACACCAGCGCGTAGTCGGGCACGTCGCGGGTGACCACGGCGCCGGCGCCCACGAAGCAGTAGCGGCCCAGGGTGTTGCCACAGACGATGGTGGCGTTGGCGCCGATGCTCGCGCCCTGCTTGCAGCGGGTGATCAGGTACTGGCCCCGGCGCGGGTAGGCGCTGCGCGGGGTGCCCACGTTGGTGAACACCATCGAAGGGCCGCAGAACACGTCGTCCTCGAGGATGACCCCCGAGTACACCGACACGTTGTTCTGGATCTTCACGTTGTCGCCCAGGGTGACGCCCCGCTCGACCACCACGTTCTGCCCCAGGATGCAGCCGGTGCCCATGGTCACGGGCCCCAGCAGCTTGCTGAAGTGCCAGATCTTGGTGCCCTCGCCGATCTCGACCTCGCCGCTGATCTCGGCGGTGGGGTGCACGAAGTAGCCGGGGCTGGGCGTGGCGGCGGGCTGGGCCTCGAGGAAGCCGGCGCACAGGCCGTCGAGGGGGCTGGCCGACACGAGCCGGCGCCCGCGGGCCAGGGCCTGACCCTGCAGCCGCGCGCTGATGGCGCCGCTCACGAACACGTCCTTGCCCGCCGCCAGCAGCGCGGCCACGGCGCCCTCGGCGTCCGCCAGCGCGACCGCCACCCAGGGCGCGTCGGCCATCAGCGCGTCCGTCAGGTCGGCGTGGACGGCGGCCCCGTGCCCTGCGGCGTCGAAGGCCGCGCGCACGGCGAGGCCCTCGGGGCGATCGTCAACCAGCGCGATGATCATCCAGGCTCTCCCAGGTGGTGTGGCGGCATCTTCCCCAAGGGGCCCGGTGGTGTCCACCACCCCAACCCGCCGCCCGCGCCGTCGCCCGCCGGGCCGACCTGATATGCTGCGCGCCGGTCTCAGCGCGCGGGGATGGGCATGCGGCGGTTTGGCTGGCTCGCGGTGGCGTGGTTCGTGTTGGCGAGCTGCGGCGACACCGCCACCCTGGGCCTGTCGGGCTGCCAGGGCGACGAGGCCCCCTTCGCCTCGACCCCCACCAACACCGTGCCGGCGGCCACCCACGCCACCCTCACCGCGGCCGGCGTCGACTTCCTCATCGAGTCCCGCGAGGCCCTGGTGGGGCTGCTGCTGGCGGTGGATCCCAGCGGCTGGGTGTCGCTGAGCCTGCCCGCGCTGGACCTGGGCCGGCAGGGCGGCGGGCTGGGCGTGGGCGTGCGCGACGTGGTGCTGGGCTTCGACCTGCGCACGGTGGACCTGGGCCTGGCCTTCCTGCCCGATCCGACCCGGCTGCGCCTCACCGTGAGCGACGCGCGGCTGCGCCTGACCGACGGCATCGTGTGGGTCTCCGTGGGCGGGGACGCGGCCTGCCGCCTGGGCAACGGCCTCGCCGCGGGGACGCCGGACGCGGCCCTGGTGCACGTGGACTTCGCCGTGGACGTGGTGCTGGCGGTGGACGACACCGGCCGCCTGCAGGCCCAGGTGGAGGTGCTGCCCTTCACCCTCCGCGCCCTGGACTTCGAGCTGGTGTACGACGCCGCGCTGCCGGAGTGCGCGGACGGTAGCGGCGCGGCGGAGTGCCGGCTCGCCTGTGGGGTCGGCGACGCGGCCATCGAGCTGGGCGAGGCGCTGCGGGACGCCCTCGACAGCCAGCTCGACCAGCTCTTCCAGCCCGTGGTGCAGTTCTTGGTGGACAGCCTCGTGGGCGGCCTCACCCAGCAGCCGCTGGCGGCGGAGGGGCGCATCCACCCGCGGATCATCGAGCAGTGGCTGCCCACCGCGGCCGACGCCCTGGCGATGCAGTTCAAGGTCGCGCCCAGCCCGGCCGGCCTGACCCTGCGCGCCGCGGGCGCCGACGGCGACGGCCTGGGCCTCACCCTCGACGTGGGCCTCGACAGCCTCGACCACCCCTGCGTGCCGGTGGTGGCGCCGCCGCCCCCGCTGCGCGCCGGCCCCGCGCCGGTGCTGAGCGGCTACGACCACACGGGCGCGCCGTACCAGGTGGGGCTGGCCCTGAGCGCGGCGGTGGTGAACCGCGCGGTGTGGACCGCCTACCGGGCCGGCGCGCTGTGCGCGGCGCTGGACACCGACCAGATCGAGGCGCTCACGGGGCAGCGCATCGACACCGGCACGCTGTCGCTGGTGGTGCCTGGCCTCGACGACCTCACCCTGGGCCCGCGTCCGATCCGCGTGGCGCTGGACCCGCGCTTCGAGGCCAGCGATCTCCCCCTGGCCGAGTTCTTCGCGGTGCCGGACGACGGCGGCGTGCCCCAGGCGGGGATCCGGCTGCGCCTGCCGCGGCTGGGGCTGTCGTTCTACGGCCTGGTGGAGGAGCGCTGGACGCGGCTGTTCGCGGCGGACGCGGATCTGGCGTTGGACGTGGTGGTGCAGGCGACGCCGGATGACCGGCTGCTGCTCACCGTGGCCCGCCCGCAGGTGCTGGCGCTCACCGAGACCTACAACGAGCTGCTCACGGGCGCCGATCTACCGGCGCTGCTCGACCTCATCACCGACCTCGCCACGTCGGTGCTGCTGCGCGACGGCCTGACCCTGGACGTCGGCCTGTCGGGGCTGGTGACGCGGCTGACGGGCCTGCCCTTCGAGCTCGGCGTCGCGGCCCTGCGGGTCGAGGGCGAGGCGGGCGACTTCTTGAGCGTGCTGCTGCGCCTGGGCCCGAGCGGCGCTAGCGCGCTGCGGGGCCACGTCGAGACCCACGCGGCGGTGACGCACGCCGAGCCGGGGCGGGTGGTGCTGGCCGTGTCGGCGGACGGCGCGCCTGCTGCGCGCTACCAGTGGCAAGTGGTGCCCGGCCCCTGGCGCCCGCTGACCGCCGCGCCGGACGGCACGCTGGTGGTGGACGACGGCCGGCTGCGCGCGCTGGGCACCCAC
>JAUHVS010000693.1 GCA_030424955.1 bacterium
CCCTGCCCAACGGCGCGCAGGCCACCTACTCGTACGACCGGGCGGGCTACATGGTGGCCCACCGCGACTTCGACGGCACGCTGACCACCTTCACCCTGGATCCGCTCGGGCGCCTGCTGCAGCGCGCTCCCGAGGGCGAGGGCGTCGAGATCGCCGAGCGCCTGCCCAGCGGCCGGCGCACCCGCTACGAGGACCTGCGGGGCATCGAGACCTGGGCCTACGACCTGCGCGGCCGGGTGTCTGAGCACATCACCGCCGATGGCGACGTGCTGCGCTGGCGCTACGACGCCACCGACCGGCTGGTGGGCCGCACTGATCCCACCGGCGAGACGGCCCTCGACTACGATCCCGCCGGCCGGCTGGCGGGCGTGACCGGGCCGGACGGCGGCCGCACGCAGTACGGCTACAACGCGGCGGGCAGCCTCGAGACGGTGACCTACCCCAACGGCGTGGTGACCACCTACAGCTACGACGTGCGCCAGCGGCTCACCGGCATCCTCGCCGTCAACGCGGCGGCCGAGACCATCGCCGAGTACCGCTACACCGTCGGCGCCGCCGGCGAGCGGTTGCGCAGCGAGGCGCTGCACCGCGGCCGCATCGTCGACTACACCTACGACGCCCTGTACCGGCTGACCCAGGAGCGCATCACCGAGCCCGGGGGGGCCGTGCGCACCATCGACTACACCTACGACGCCGTGGGCAACCGCTTGACCCGCACCGACAGCGACACGGGCCAGGTGCAGTATGTGTACGACGTCAACGACCGCCTGACCCAGGCCGGCGCCCTGCAGTTCGAGTACGACCCGAAGGGCAACCTGACCCGCAAGGTGGGCGGCGGCATCGACCGCCAGTACCTCTACGACGCCCGCAACCGGCTGGTGCTCGCCGAGGACGGCGCGCTGATGGTCGAATACACCTACGACATGGACGGCCACCGGGTGGCGCGCACCGTGGGCAATGACACCACGCGCTTCGTCTATGACACCCGCAGCGACGTCGCGAGGCTGCTGCGCGTCACCGACGACGCGGGCGCCGAGGTCGCGCGCTACGTGCACGGCGCGGATCTCATCAGCCAGACCCAGGCCGGCGAGACCCACTACTACCAGTACGACGGGCAGCTCTCGACGCGGCACCTCACCGACGCGGCGGGCCAGCGGGTGGCGACCTACGACTACGACGCCTTCGGCAACGAGCTGTTCCGAATGGGCAACGTCGACAACCCGTTCACCTACGGCGGTGAGTACGTCGACGGCGACACGGGCTTCGTCTACCTGCGCGCCCGCTGGATGGACCCCGAGACGGGCCGCTTCAACAGCCACGATCCCATCGAGGGCCGCCCCTTCGAGCCGGCCACCTTCCACCGCTACACCTACGTCGAGAACAACCCGATCGGGAACACTGATCCCACCGGCAAGTTCACCATGGTGAGCATCAGCATCAGCATCAGCATCCAGGGCACGCTGCGGTCGATCTACACCGGCAACCTCGTCAAGACCTTCCTGGCGGTCAACCGCATCGCGCAGTGTGTGTTGCGGGGCGCCTATGCTGACATGAACGCCGGCATGGACATGCTGCTGTCGGGCGTGAACGGCGGCGGCGCCATGTATGCGTCCGGTCGCCAGAAGGTGGCGGCGGCGTACAAGGCCATCGGCCAGGCCATCGCGTCCACGTGGCAGAACATCCTCGACGACATGATCAGCTACGAGGGCAGCATCGACGCGTCGATCAACACCAAGATCGGCAACCTGACCCTGGCCAACTGCTCCGTCGGGGGCGGCGCGGGCTCGGGCAACGATCCCAGCAAGACCGGGTGTAAGTGGCTGGAGTTCAAGCCGGTGTGGGAAGAGTACAAAGAGAAGGCGCAGGCGACCTACGAGTCGGCCAAGAGCTGGTACGAGACCCTGACCGGCGCCTTCGCCGGCGACGCCTGTGCCCAGGCCAAGCTGCTCGAGAAGGTGGGCAACAAGCTCGTCAGCAAGATGCCGAGCTTCTGATGCGACACAGCGGTGCGGTCGGCCGTGGCCCGTGTCGTGTGTTGCGCCGGCGGGCGCGCGCCGGGTCGGCCGTGGGGCTGGCCCTGGCGCTGGCGGCGCTGCTGCCGGCCTGCATCCCCGTGCCCTATGCCAGCCCGCCCGCGCAGATCCACATCGGCGGGGGCGGCGCCCTGGGCGTCGAGGACACCGGCCTGTTCCGGCTACAGCTCGACCTGGCCCCCATGGGCTTCTTCGGCGACCTCGACCGCGCCTGGGACGTGAAGGCCGGCTACCTGCTCGAGACGTACGGCGGCGATCGTGGCGAGCGCCACGGCGCGACCGTCGGCGGCGACGTGTACGTGGTCACGCCCGACCGCGAGGGCGATGGCCATCGGCTGGGCTTCACCGGCCAGGCGGCCTGGCGCACCGACGCCCTCGGTGCCGACGCCGGCCTCACGTGGATGTGGGTCAAGCGGACCAGCGGGGCCTTCAGCGAGGTCAACTCGCCCGGCGAGACCGACGAGGACGACGACGACCAGGGCTATGGCCGTAGGTCCGACGATCGCGACGATGACGGCGGGGGCGTCGGCATTATCGGCGTCGCCGCCGGCGAGGTCGGGATCGGCCTGCGGGTCACTGGCGGTGTGCGGCAGTTGGACACCGATCAGACCGAGTGGGTCGTCGTCGGCGGGCTCGATGTGCGCCTGCCTGTGTCTCTGGGTGTGTTGTTGATCTGGCTGCAGCCATAGAGAGTCTGGCGGGCGTGCCGGCCCAGCGGCGGCTGATGCGGTGGACGGGGTCGCGTCCAGGTCTCCGAGGCTTGAGGCGTGGCTTCGAAGCCGGCCTCTCTCGGTTTCACCTCGTGTAGCCCCCCCGCACCGACGCCTCGCTGCGCTTCGAACCGGGCGTTGGTCCCCAAGATCCAGGTCACCGTCGACTTGAAGCGTTCAGTGGTCTGCCTTCAGGTCTCGCCCTAGCCTGACCAGGACGTGGCACCGGAACCGGCTCGGCCCGCGCCGCGGGCCATGCAGCAGGCCCGATAGGCGCTGCGCTTCGGGTGATTGGGCACGAGGCTTGGTCCACGATGCGGTCAAGCAGTACGCCGTTCGCTTGGGGGGCGCACCCGCGGTGCTGCGTACACTGGGTACTGAGCGCTGCCAGCGCTATTTGCGCGCAGGCCGAGGGTGTACCCTGCCGGGGCTCAGCCGTGCGCGGGTGGGTGTGGACCGGGGGGAACGGCAGACTTGGGGGCCGGGAAAGGGCCCTGAGCGCTGCCGTGCATTGATCCCATGCATCATCGAAGGAGGAGGCGACATGCGCAGGGACTGGCTCTTTTTGCAGGCGTTGGTGATCGCGGGCCTGACGCTCGTGGGCTGTGACGACGGGGACGACGGCGGTGCCGGCGGCACAGACGCGGCCGCGCTCGACGGCGGCGGGCAGGGCGGCGCAGGCGGCGCAGGCGGCGCAGGCGGCGTGGGCGGCGCAGGCGGCGCAGGCGGCGCAGGCGGCGCAGGCGGCGAAGGCGGTATGGGCGGCGCAGGCGGTGCGGGCGGCGCAGGCGGTGCGGGCGGCGCAGGCG
>JAUHVS010000694.1 GCA_030424955.1 bacterium
GTCAGCAGCTCGTGGAGCACGGTGCCGAGGGAGAAGATGTCGCTGCGGTGGTCGAGGACCCGCTTGCCCTCCACCTGCTCGGGGGTCATGTAGCCGAACTTGCCCTTGAGGGCGCCGGCGCGGGTGGGGGCCTGCTCGGTGGTCGCGGCCTTCGCGATGCCAAAGTCGATCAGCTTGACCGCCCCGTCGAAGGACACCAGCGCGTTCTGCGGCGAGACGTCGCGGTGCACGATGCCGAGGGGACGGCCGTCGTCCCCGCGCTGCTCGTGGGCGTGGGCGAGGCCCTCGGCGATCTGGGCCGCGATGTAGGCGGCGAGATCGAGCGGGATGGCGCGCCCCTGCTTGCGCAGGTGGTGGCGCATGGCCAGCAGGTCGCGCCCGCTGATGTACTCCATGACGATGAAGTGCTCGTCCTTGACGCGGCCGAGCTCGATGACCTGGGCGATGTTGGCGTGCTGGAGGCGCGAGGCCATCTTGGCCTCGGCGATGAACATGCGCACGAAGCGCTGATCCTCGGCGAGGTGGGGGAGGATGCGCTTGACGGCGACGCGACGGGCAAAGCCCTCGACGCCCGTGGTCTTCGCCCGGAAGACCTCGGCCATGCCCCCGACGCTGATGCGGTCCAGGAGAATGTACTTGCCGAATGGCGTCGGCCGATGCACCCGGTGTGGCCCCTGCAGTTCGGTGTGGGGAGCGGCGGCGCGCCCCCGTGTCTCCGAGCACCGGGCCTCGTGACCCGGCCGGCAGCTGCCCGCCGGAGACACCTCCCACGAGCCGCGAGAGTCTAGCACGGGGTTGGCGGGCTGTGGACTGCCTGCCGGCCTTTTGTCAGGGGGTCGGCGGATTCGGGCGAGACAGGCCCAGGGCCCGCCGCAGGCCGGCCGCCCGCGCGGTCGCCGCGGCGGCCCCAGGGGCATCCCCCAGGGCGGTCAGCGCCCGGGCGAGATCCGCGAGGGCCAGGGGATCGGCCGGATCCTGGGCCAGGTGTGCCTGCAGGGCGCGGCGGGCGTCATCGGCGCGGCCGCGGTGCAGCGCCATCGCGCCCGTGGCGGCCAGGACGCCCGGGACCGGGGCGGGGTACGTGAGGGCGGCGTCGAGGTGCTGCACGGCGGCCTGCGGATCGTCGCGGGCGAGGGCCACGCGGGCGAGGCCCGCCGCGGCCGTAGCGCGGGTGCGGGTGTCCACGGGATCGGCGACGCGGGCCGCGCCCTGCCAGGCGGCCTGGGCCTCGTCCAGGGCGCCGGCCTGCAGGGCGAGGCGGCCGCGGTTGAGCCAGCTGCCGGTGTGCGTGGGCGCCCGCCCCGTGGCGGCGCGCAGCACCTCGCGGGCGGTGGAGAGGTCCCCCTGGCCCAGGTGGGCGAAGGCGCGGGCCAGCCAGGCCGGCCCCCAGTCCGGGCGCAGCGCCAGCGCGGCCTCGGCTGCGGCGGTGGCCTGCGGCGCCTGGCCCAGGGCGGTGTGCAGGTGGCTGGCGCGCACGTGCAGCGCAGCGGTGTCGGGGGCAGCGGCGAGGGCGGGCGCGAGGGCCGCCAGGGCCGCGGCCGGGTCGCCTGTGGCCAGGACGCTCGCGAGCTGGTCGGCGGCCCGCGGGTCGTTGGGGGCGAGCCCCTGCGCCAGCGTAGCGGCCCGCTTCGCGAGCGGGCCATCGCCCGCCAGCTCGGCCACGAAGGCCAGGGCCAGCCACGCCTCCAGATCTTCGGCGCGCGCAGGGGCCTCTCGGCCCGCCAGGCCTGCCTGGAGCAGATCGGTGGCGCGGCGCAGATCGCTGGGCTGGCCCGCCGAGCGCACGGCCTCGGCGTAGGCCCGCCCCAGCAGCCGCTGGTGGCCCGGATCCGTCGGCGCCACTTGCGGATCGGCCACCCACACCAGGGGGGCGTCCTTGGGGGCGGGGGGCAGCGGGGTGTCGAGCTGGCGGCGGATGAAGTGGTCGGTCACCGCGACGTGGGGGATGTCGTCGACCTCGCCCTGGCCCATGTGGCAGCGCACGCAGTCCTGCTCGGCCGGGCCGCTGCACCGGTGCGCGGCGGCCGCTGCGGGGTGGGCGCCCCCGGGGGCCTGGGGGCTGTGGCAGGCCCTGCAAGGCGCTGAGCGGTCGGCGCGGGCCTGGTCACCTGTGGGGTGCGGGCGGTGGCAGGTCACGCACGTCAGCGGGTTGCCGTCGGGCTCTCGGCAGGCGCTGCGGCGCAAGCGGGCCCCGTGGCTGGCGATGCCGAACTGGGCCTCGGCGCCCTGGCGCACGAAGACGGCCACGGTGTGGGCGAGGGGCTGGCCGGGCTCGAAGTCCGCCCACTGGCGACCGGCCCGGAGCAGCCGGACGGCGCCCTGCAGGTGGCAGCCCTCACAGACGGCGCTGGCGCGGTCCGGCGGCAGGCGGGCGGGGTTGACCACCGGCGCGTCGCCGCCGTCGCTGCGGGCCGCCGCGTGCGCGCGGGCGTCGCCATGGCAGCGGCTGCAGCCGATGGCGCCCGGCACGGGGCCGGCCCAGCGGTCGGCGCGCCCCGACACCAGGGCCGGCGGATCGGCGTGGCAGGTCAGGCGGTCGAAGCCCGGGTGATCGGGCACCGCGTAGCCCGGACTCAGGTCCCAGCGCTTCGGCCGGCTGTACCAGGTGAGGGGGGCCATCAGCAGGGCCTCGCCCCGCTGCCAGATGTACGACCGGGTGTGGGCGCCCGAGCCCACGGCGTACCGGGCGGTGCGCGCGGTGGTGTGCGCGGCGCCCCGGGCGCTGAAGCGCAGGCCGAGGGCGGGGCTGTGATCGACGGCGTAGCGCAGGCCGTCGATGGGGTGGGTGCGCTCAAAGGGCACGCCCGCGGGCGCGGGGGACGCCGGCGTCAGCCCGTGCAGGCTGTGGCTCATGGGGTTGCGGCCCCAGGCCTCGACCTCGTCGGGGTGGCAGTCGGCGCAGATCTCATCGGCGGCGTGGCGGGCGGCCCAATCCGGGGTGGTGGCCGGCGGCGGGGCGCTCACGACGGAGCCAACGGTGCGGGCGGGTGCAGCCGGCTCCGTGCCGGACGGATCAGTGGCTGGGGCGGCGCGGGCTCGCACAGGCTGGGCCGCGCCCGCTGCGGCCGGGCGGGCCGGAGGCTCGGCGCGGCAGCTCAGCAGCGCGGCGACGCACCCGAGCCAGGGGAGCCAGGCCGCGCGGCGCCTCACGGCGCGATGGGGGGCTCGTCGTTCACGGCCGCGCCGATGTAGGGCAGGTTGCGCAGCTTGCCGGCGTAGTCGAGGCCGTAGCCGATGACGAAGCGATCGGGGATCTCGAAGCCTACGTAGTCCAGGGGCATCACGTGGCGCGCGCGGGCGGGCTTGTGCAGCAGGGTGCACACCTTCACCGACGCCGGCAGGCGGGTCTGCAGGTTCTGCAGCAGGTACTGCATAGTCAGCCCGGTGTCGACGATGTCCTCAACCACCAGCACGTGCTTGCCCTTGATGGGCTGGGTGAGGTCCTGGGTGACCTGCACCACGCCGCTGGTCTCCTGGCTGTCGCCGTAGCTCGACAGGCCCAGGAAGTCGACGGCCAGCGGCAGGTCGATGGCGCGGGCGAGGTCCGCGA
>JAUHVS010000695.1 GCA_030424955.1 bacterium
AGCGGTAGGCGGGCACCACCGGGATCGCCAGCGGCAGCTGGTAGCCCACCTGGGCGTGCCACGACAGCTGGGTGCGGTCGTCGGTGCCCGCGACGGTGTCGAACGAGGTCGTGCGCTGCACGAGCTGCGTGAAGAACTCGAAGCCCGACACGGTGACCAGCAGGTCGGCCGCGATGGAGAAGTCCTCCTCCTCGACCAGGTTGGGCAGCGTGCCCTCGGTGCGGGGGTTGAGCATCGCCGCGCCGCCCAGGAGCACGTGGTCGCCCCAGCTGAACTCCAGCCGCCCCACCAGGGCCAGCTTGCCGTTGTCGTCGAGGGTCTGGTTGGTGCCGTTGCCGTTGGCGGCCATGAAGTAGTAGCGCAGGCCCAGCTCCCCGGCGATGGGGATGGTCTCGGGGGCCATGATCATGACCCCGACCTGGCGGTCCACCTGCAGGCCCGCCTGCTGGAAGCCGCGGCCCACCTGCACGCCCTGGATGCCCACGGCGCGATCGCTGAAGAGCAGATCCATGGAGCCGCGGAGCTCCTCTTCGGCGAAGGGCGCCTTGAACTGGCCCACCTGGAAGCCGACGAAGCGGCTGGGGGCGTAGCGCACGAAGGCGTCCCGCAGCCGCACGGCCAGCTCGGCCTGGGGGGTGTTGATGGCGTTGTTGAGGTCGGACGCGCCCTCGATGGCGATGCGGTAGCGCAGGCCCGCGCGGTCGTTCCAGCCCTCGAAGCCCACCCGGGCGTGCTGCACGACGAAGCCGTCGTTGCGGCCCACGAAGGCGTAGTTGGGATCGTCCTGCACCCACTCGTAGGCCGCGCGCACGTAGCCGAACATGCCGGACTGCCAGCCGGCGTCCGGGTCCTTCTGCTCAGCGGTGCCCAGCAGCTCGCGGGTGTCGGTGAGGCCTTCGCCGTCGCGGGCGAAGGCGGGGACGGCCAGCAGCAGGGCCAACGCGGGCGGCATCAGACGCATCGGGCTCATGGGGGCGACTCGCGGAGCGGTGGGCAAGTGGGCCGGAGCATAGGTCGCCGCCCGACGCCACGCAACGCGCGCGCGTCGACGCGCCTTGCTGCTGATGGGCCTTGGCCGCCATGCTGCCGACGGGACCTGGGGCCTTGGGGGACAGCGTGAAGTACCAGCACATGCGTCCGCGGGTGGACGCCGTCGTGCGCTGCACGCCCGACGAGACCATCGCGCGGATCAAGGCGCACCTCGCGCGGGTGGAGGGCTGCCCCTTCGCGGGCCAGATGGGGGGCACCCACCTGCGACCGCGAGCGACACTTCTGGTCTCCGTGGCTCGACTGCCAGGTGGAGCCCCACCCCGACGGCACGCGGATCTATGGCCGGCTCACCCCACACCCGAGCGTGTGGACGGGCTTCATGAGCGGCTACGCCTTCTTCGCCTTCGTCGCGCTGTCGGGCCTGATCTACGGCTACACCCAGTGGACCCTCGGCCACGCCCCGTGGGGGTTCACCGCGGTGCCCGTCGCGGCGCTGCTGGCCCTGATCCTCTACCTCAGCGCCTTCTTCGGGCAGCGGCTGGGCGACGAGCAGATGCACCAGCTCAAGGCCTTCCTGGACGACGCCATCGACATCCCGTCGGCCCGGTCGTGAGGGCCCCCAGCCGACGCCGAGGGACCGCCCCGTGGGCCCTCGCCGCCCTCGCGCTGCTCGCCCTTGGCCTGCCGAGCCTGGCGGTGGCCCGCAAGCGCCCGACCCGCAAGCCGGCCGTGAGCGAGCCCCTCGCTGGGGACGCGATCCCGCCCCCGGTCAAGGCGGCGATCGAGGCTGGGCTGGCGGCGGTCAGCGGCCGCAGCGGCCTGACCCTCGACCGGCTCTGGCAGGTCCGCCCGGCGAAGGCCCAGGTCCCGGCCGTGGTGCTGGTGGCCGCCCGCGCGGCCGAGGGCCCGGGCGGGCTGCTCGCCCTGGCCACCCGGCCCGCCGACCCCGCCCAGGCCCCCACCATCGTGGAGCACCTGTACCTGCCGCACCTCGCAGACGTGCAGTGGCGCAGCCGGCCGTCCTTGGACGTCGACGGGGACGACCAGCCCGACCTCATCCTGGGCTGGCAGCAGGCCCACCGGGGGCTCGCGCGCACGGGGCTGATCATCGTGCGCACCGCGCCGGTGGCGCTGACCCGCATCGAGCTGGGCACCCGCTTCCGACAGAACGTCACCGAGGTGCCCGTGGCCTGCTTCGCCCCCCTGATCGGGGAGCGCACGCGGCTGCTGGCCCTGCACCGCATCTCAGACGGGCGCGACGGCTTCGAGCTGCTGTTCCCCCACGCCGACGGGCACTGGCGGGCGGGGCGCCTGTTCGCGGGCGTGCTCGGCCAGCACCTCGATGACGCCGACGCGCGCCGCCGCTACTGGCAGGGCCTGGGCCCGAAGCGCGCCCGGCGCCACAAGACCATGCCCGCCCAGGGCGAGCTCGGGGCCTGCCCGGCCGAGGGGCTGTTGATCCCCTCGCGGGTGCTCGAGCCCGGCGCCCCGGGCTGGGCCGTGCTCGGCCCGCTGAGCCGGCAGTCGTCGGCGGTGGGCGCGCGCATCCGCAAGCGCAAGGCCGCGCGGGCGGCGCTGATCATCGGCCTGGGGCCCGCTGAGGCCCCCTGAGCCCGCCGCGACCCCCTCGACGCCGGGCCAGCCCAGCTGCGAGGCTCCCCGGGATCGACGCCTGCCTCGGAGCCCGCCCGCCATGCTTGACCCCGCGCACGACCGCGACGGCCACCGCCTCATCCTCATCCAGCGCGCCGACATCCGCGCCACGGCCCGCACCGTCCGCAGCCTCGGCGTCACGCTGACGGCGTTGGGCCTCGGCGCGTGGTGGTTCGACGACTACGAGGCGGTGGGGCTGGGCGCCTTCGGGCTCGTCGGCGCCCTGGTCGGCGGGCTGATGGTCTTGGTCGGGATCGCCGTCCTCGCCATCAACCGGCGGCAGGTGATCCTCGACGACCGCACCCGGACCATCACCGGCCTGCCCACCGACGTGGCCTTCGACGCCATCGCCGCGGTGATGCTCACCGAGCGCGGCCACACGGTGGAGCATCAGCGGCGGCGCCGGGTGGTGCTGAACGTGGTGCCCCGCGACGCGCTGACGGCCGCCCAGCGCCACGCCCTGGACGCCGGCGACAGCGCCAGCCTGGCCCTCGACCTGCCCACGGGGCTGGCGCTCATCGACCACGACAGCGAGCTGAGCCTGCTGCGCACCGCGCGGCTCGTCGCCGAAGCGCTCAGCTGCCCCATCATCGACGCCGCGTCGGCGCCGGTCAGCCTGATCACGCGGGGCGAGCACGGGCCCTCCCTGCGGGCCCAGCGGCTGGCCGATGGCCCCCGGCCGTCGGCCCCCGGCCCTGCCCCCGAGGGCCTCACGGTCCACAGCGAGGTCCCCCTGCACGTGTCGTGGCCCGGCATACGCTACCAGGGCGCCCTGTGGGCCTTCCTTGGCCTCATGCTCGGCATCTTCGGTGTCGGGTACGGCCTCGGCGTCCGCGGCGGTGAGGACGTCTTGGCGTGGGTGTCCGTCGGCGTGCCGGTGCTCATCTTCAGCTACGGC
>JAUHVS010000006.1 GCA_030424955.1 bacterium
AAAAATTCTACGACGACGAGGTGACGACCCTCGAGCTCCGCTGCACACCGGCCCAGCGGGCGGCGATCCAAGAGCTCTTCGGCGACGCGCTCCTCTCAGCGATCGCCCCCTGCGGGCTCCTCCTCGGCGCAGCCGAGCAGAGCGGTCCCCACCAGGGCCGCGCAGAGCGCCCACCGGTTGCTTAGAAAGTTGCGCATCGATCCCTCCCCAGAGCTCGCGTGGCGCCCGCGCGGCCCGGCCGCGCGATGACGCGTCGCACTATAGGGTCCCGCCCGACACAGGCTCAAAGGTGACCGCCGACGGCAGATCGCCGCCGGCCAGCACCAGGCGGGGCCCCTCGCGGCGCGCGGTGTAGCGCAGCGGCGCGCCGCCGTCCACCACGAGCACCAGCCCGTCGGCCGAGCCGCGCCAGGTGCCGGCCTGCTGGGGCCCGCCCGGGGCCCCCAGGCGCAGGGCGCCGTCGGCCGCGAGGTGCAGGGCCAGGGCGCCGCCGCTCGCCCGGTGGATCCAGGCGCCGACCCACGGGGCCGGGCGGGTGCTGGGGGGCGGCGCGGGGGGATCGAAGGCCTCGGGCACCAGCCGCGCCTCGCCGAAGGGCGGGCCGGTGAGCACCACCGCGCCGTCGTCGGTGATCTGCACCCGCCAGCGCTGGGTCACGTCGCCCCGGCGCAGCACCAGGGCGTCGCCGTCGGCCTGCCACCGCCACGGCTGGTCCTGGAAGCGCACCTGGCCGTCGGCCTGCAGGTGCAGGCGCAGCGGCGCGCCGGCGCGGGTCTGGCCCGCGTACTGGCCGGGCAGCAGCGCCGCCGCCAGCCCCCACAGCCCCCCCAAGAGCGTCCCCAACCCGACCATCGACACACACCCTCTCGCCCGTCCGTGGACTCGGGTAGCATAGCGCCGATGCGACGCGCGCTGTGCAGCCTGCTGTGGACGGCCGCGGCCCTGGGGGGCTGCGAGGACGCCTTCGATCCCGGCCCCCGGGCGCCGGTCATCGAGGCCGCGCGGCCCGCCACGGCGGCCCCGGGCGCGCAGGTGACCCTCATCGGCCGCAACTTCGGCGTGCAGGGCGAGCTGGACCGGGTGTGGCTCGCGGGAAACGACGTCGCGGTGGAATCGTGGACCGACACGGCCGTGTTGGTCACGGTGCCCGGCACCGTGCGGCGCGGGGTGTTTGACTTCGTGATCCGGACCGACGCCCGGGTCAGCCGACCCTTCGCCTTCGAGGTGCAGCCGGCGCCTCCGTGAGCGCGCCGCGGGCGGCGCCCCACCCACCGCACGCCCGGGGCAGAAACGCCCAGCGGGGCTGGGGTTGTGGGATGCGTCGCACCTTGACCTACATCGCGCGCCGTGCTACTCGCCCAGGTGCCGTCAACGATCCAGTGCGGGGAGCTGAATGGACGCCCTCTTCGTCAACCTCATCACCGCGACGGCCACCGCCGACGACATGACCATCTCGGGGCTGCTGCTCAAGGCCACGCCCGTGGTCAAGGGCGTGCTCCTGGTGCTCGTCGCGATGTCGCTGATCAGCTGGTACATCATCGTCTACAAGACGGCCTACCTGCGCCGCGCGGGGCAGGAGACCAGCCTGTTCCTGGACACCTTCTGGCAGTCCAAGCGCCTCGACGAGATCTACCAGGTCAGCGACGAGCTCAAGCGCAGCCCCGTCAGCCAGGTGTTCCGCGCCGGCTACATCGAGCTCACCAAGCTCAAGAGCGGCGGCGCCGAGGGCGACACCATGCACACCCAGCTCAACGATCTCGAGAACGTCGAGCGGGCGCTGCGGCGGGCGCAGAGCGCCGAGATCATTCACCTTGAGTCGCTGACGCCGTTCCTGGCCACCACCGCCAGCGCGGCCCCCTTCGTAGGGCTGTTCGGCACGGTGTGGGGCATCATGGACAGCTTCTTGAACATCGCGAAGGCCGGCAACGCGTCGCTGCTCACCGTGGCGCCCGGCATCGCCGAGGCGCTCATCGCCACGGCCATCGGCCTGGTGGCGGCCATCCCGGCGGTCATGGCCTACAACTACTTCGTCAACCGCATCCACGTGCTCGAAGCCGACATGGAGAACTTCGGCAACGACTTCCTCAACATCGTCAAGCGTCACTTCTTCTAAGGCGGGGGTCACGCATGGGCATGTCGAGCGGCGGACGCCGAGGGGGTTCACTCAGCGAGATCAACGTGACGCCCCTGGTGGACGTCATGCTGGTGCTGCTGATCGTGTTCATGGTCACCACCCCCATCATCGTGGAAGAGGCCAAGCAGCGGCAGGTCGAGATCGATCTGCCCAAGACCGACGCCCCGGTGGTCACCCAGACCGACATCGAGACCATCATCGGCATCCACGGCGACTTTCGGGTCACGCTGGATCTGGGCGAGGGCGAGACCGATCTGGCCACCTGCCCGGCCAAGGCCGACTTCGAGGCCTGCCTGAAGGACCTGGGCCCGAAGCTCGAGAGCAACCCCAAGCTGCAGACCGGCCGCCGGGTGTTCCTGATGGCCGATCGCGGGCTGCCCTACGGCTACGTGGTGGACGTCATGGCCCGCATCAAGGGCGCCGGCATCACCAACCTGGGCATGGTCACCAACCCGCCCGAAGGCGTGGGCCCGCAGTGAGCACCCGCGATCCCGGGCTCAAGGCCGCGTCGATGGTGGGCACCGCCCTCATCAACAGCAGCCTGTTCGCGGGCATGGCCTGGGCGGGGCTGATCGGCCACGACGAGGTCACCGAGCCCGAGCCGCCCGCGATCAACGTGACCCTAATGGCGATGCCCAAGAAGGGCATCGAGAAGGACCCCAAGCAGCTGGTGCGCATCACCCAGCCGCCCCCGCCCCCCGAGCCCGAGGCCGACGCCATCAACCTCGCCCGCAAGAAGGCCGAGGAAGAAGAAGAGCAGCGCAAGAAGAAGGAAGAGGCGCGCATCAAGCGCGAGACGGCCGAGAAGCAGCGCCGCCTCGACGAGGCCGAGCGCAAGCTGGCCGAGAAGCGCAAGCGCGACGAGGAGCGCAAGGCCCGCAAGGACCGCAAGGCGGCGATGGCCCGCGCCATGGCCAGCGTGCGCGATCCCCGCGCCGATGAGGACGCCCCCGAGGGCTTCAAGGACGGCGATCCCGGCGGCACCAGCACCGATCCCAACGCCCTGCTCGCCAAGAGCGCCTACGTGAGCCTCGTGAGCACCGTGCTGGAGCGGCAGTTCGAGGTGCCGGCCGTGGTGTCGGCCAGCGAGCGCCAGCGCCTCGAGGCCCACGTGCACCTGCGCATCGACAGCCGCGGCAAGCTCAAGGGCGAGCCGCGCCTGGTCAAGCGCAGCGGCAACCGCTTCTTCGACGAGGCCGCCCTGCGCGCCGCCCAGCGCTTCGGCCCGGGCAGCGAGCTGCGCATCCCCCTGCCCCCTGCCAGCGACGCGAACCTGCGCAAGCTGGTGCTGAAGGAGGGCATCACGGCCCGGATGAAGGCGCACTGAACATGCGCCTGCCCGCCGCCGTCCCGCCCGCGCGTCCGCGCCGGTCGGTCCCCGCTTTTCACATGTTCTGGAGTCTCGCCATGAAGGCACACATCGCGCTGCTGGCCATCGCCCTGGCCCTGGGCGCCGCCCTCGTCACCCCCGCGGCCGCCCAGACGGGTGAGGGCGCCGGCCTGGGGGTCGACGTCAACAGCAGCGGGCTGACCCTGGTGCAGATGGCCGTCCCCGACGCCATCAGCCTGGGGGGCGCCCCCGACACCCGCGGCGTCACCGAGGCGCTCACGGGCACCATCAACCGCGACCTGACGCTGACGGGCTACTTCAACCTCATCGACAAGGCGGGCTTCCTGGCCGATCCCAAGGCCGAGGGCATGGACCCCGACTACAAGGCCTGGTTCAACACCGGCACCCAGGGGCTCATCAAGGCGGGCTACCGCATCGAGGGCACCAAGGTCGTGGTGGATCTGCGGCTGTTCAGCGTGGACGGCAGCGCCCGCATCACCCTGCCCAAGCCCTACGACGGCCCGGTGGAGCTGCCCCTGGAGCCCACCCGGATCCGCCGCCACGCCCACGGCTTCGTCAACGAGGTCATCCGCTACTACACCAAGGCGCCGGGCTTCTTTAACTCGCGCATCGTGGTGGTCAAGCGGGTGGGGCGGGCCAAGGAGCTGTTCATGGTCAGCCCCGACGGCCTCGAGGAGACCCAGCTCACCAAGAGCGGCGGCGTGAACATGCTGCCGGCCATCGGCGGCGGCGCCATCTACTTCACCAGCTTCCGCGCGGGCGGCCCCCACCTCTTCAAGCTGCAGGGCGGCAAGACCACGCCCTTCAGCACCCACAAGGGCCTCAACACCGGCGCCGTGCTCAGCCCCGACGGCGGCACCGTGGCCGCCACCCTGAGCAAGGACGGCAACGCCGAGATCTACCTGCTCAACGCGGCCAACGGGCAGATCAAGAAGCGCGTGACCAACTCGTGGGGCATCGACACCTCGCCCACCTGGTCGCCCGACGGCACCCGGCTGGCCTTCGTGAGCGACCGCCACGGCAGCCCGCAGATCTGGCTGATGAACGCCGACGGCAGCAACCAGCGCCGGCTGACCTTCCAGGGCGACTACAACCAGACCCCCGACTGGAGCCCCAAGGGCGACAAGGTGGTGTTCACCGCGCGGGACGAGCGCAACGTCTTCGACCTGTTCACGGTCAACGTGGGCACCGGCCAGATCGAGCGCCTGACCCAGAACCAGGGCAACAACGAGGAGCCCACCTGGAGCCCCGACGGCCGCTTCATCGCCTTCACCAGCACCCGCACCGGCGAGAGCAAGCTGTACCTGATGACCGCCGACGGCCGGGTGCAGCACCCGATCTCGACGGGCAAGGGCGAGTACTTCACCCCCTCATGGGCCCGGTGATCGGCATGCGCACCCACACCCTCCTGGGGGCGGCCGCGGGGCTGCTCCTCTCGATCAGCGGGGCCTGGGCCCAGGCCGTGGCGCCCGCCCCCACGCCTAGCGGGCCCCCGGCGGCCGCCGTGCGGCGCGTGGCGCCTCAGCTGTACTTCCTCAAGCTGCAGGGGCTGGTCCACGACCGGATCGTCGATCCCAAGGCCAGCCGCTACGACCTCGAGACCATCCTGCAGGTGGTGCTCGACGCCGACGGCGCCATCGTGAAGCACGCCGTCATCAAGGCCACGGGCCTGCCCATCTATGAGCTCGCGGTGCGCAAGGGGCTGGCCGAGTTCGCCCCCACGGGCAAGGCCCGGCTGCCCGTGGCCACCGATCCCGACATCAAGGCGCAGGCCATGGGGGCGGGCGTGATGGTGCGCATCCGGTTCCAGGGCACCGAGCGGCGCCCCAAGCAGCGCCTGCTGCAGCCCAAGCCGATGCCCACCAAGCGCCCCCCGACCCGCGCCGTCCTGCCCAAGCAGAAGGAGCGATGATCATGTCGCGACACACTCTCCGCGCCCTGATGGCGCTGGCCCTGCTCGCCCTGGTGGGCTGCGGTGGCCCCCCGACCCAGCTGTTGAAGGAGGCCTCCACCGCGCTCAATGACGCGGCGCTGGCCCGCAAGTGCGCGCCCGAGGAGTTCGCCGCCGCCCAGGCCATGTACGAGAAGGCCAACGCGCTGGCGGCCGAGGGCAAGCACAGCGAGGCCGAGGCGTCGGCCCGGGCCGCCAAGAAGCTGGCCGCGAAGGCCCAGCAGAAGGCGCTGCTGCGCAAGGAAGAGTGCCTCAACCCCGAGGCCCTCAAGGGCGCGGGCGCGGTGGACCCCAACGCCTTCGTCGAGACCCAGCCCGGCGACACCCTCGAGGTCAGCGCCGAGGAGGCGCTGAAGACGGTGTACTTCGGCTACAACGCGGCGGAGCTGAGCAGCGACGCCCGCGACGTGCTCGCGAGCAACGCCGAGTGGATCAAGGGCCACCGCGACAAGGTGATCATCATCGAGGGTCACTGCGACGAGCGGGGCAGCACCGAGTACAACCTGGCCCTGGGCGAGCGCCGCGCGCTGGTGGTGCGCAAGTACCTGGGCCAGCTGGGCGTCGACCTCGACAAGGTCGAGGTCGTGAGCTACGGCGAGGAGCAGCCCGCCGACTACGGCAAGAGCGACGTGGCCTTCGGCCGCAACCGGCGCGCCGAGTTCCGCACCCGCTGAGCCGCGCCGAGCCCGCCCGCTACCGCAGGGCCAGCCCGCCCGCCCGCGCCCGCTGCGCGGGCAGGGCCTGCAGCCACGCCCCCAACACCTGTGCCGTCCCGTCGGGCCCCTGGGCCTGCCGCACCGCCTGCGCCAGCGCGCGCACCGCGGGGGCGGCGCCCTGCGTGGCGATCAGCGCGCGGAACCGCCCGGCGGTGGGCGCGGCCTCGGCGCCGTCGGCCTGACCGCGCTGCGCGAGGGCCCAGCGGGCGGCGGCGGCCACCGCCGGGGTGGGCGACGTGGCCATGCGGGCCAGCCGCGCGTCGGCGTCGGGGTGGGCCAGCAGCAGCAGCGCGCGGGTGGCGCCCACCTGCTCGGTGGGGTGCTTGAGGGTGCGCGACAGCGACAGCAGATCCGCCAGCGCCCGCTCGCCGCCCGTGGCCGCCATGGCCGAGAGCGCGGCGGCGCGCACGGCCCGGTCGGGGTCCTTCACCAGCGGGATCGCCCGGTAGAACAGGGCCTTGGCCTGCGCGCCCTCGAGCCCCGCCCGGGTCAGCCCGCGCAGGGCGGCGACGCGCACCGCGGCGACGTCATCGGACAGCGCGCGGCGCAGGCTGTCGGTGGCCGCGCCCGTGCGGCCGCGGGCGGCGGCGCCGAGGGCCGTCAGGGCGCTCGCGCGGACCAGCGGGCTGGGATCGCGGGCCATGGCGGCGAGGGTGGGCACGCTCTGCGGCAGGCCCACCTCGGTCAGGGTGGCCAGGGCGTCGCCCCGGCGGGCGGGCTCGGCGAGCCAGCCCTGCACGGCGCGCCACGCGGTGGCGGTGTCGCCCGCCCGGGCGAGGCCGGCGGCGGCGTCGCTCGCCACCGTGGGATCGGTGAGCAGGCCCCGCAGCAGCGAGCGGTTGGCCGGATCGGGCTGGCTCGACAGGGCCCGCACCAGCGCGCGGCGCTCAGCGCCCTCGCTCGCGGCGAGGCGGTCGCGCAGCACCAGGCCGACGCGGGGATCGCGCACCTGGGCGGCCGCGGCGAGGCCGGCGGGGCCGGCGGCGGGCAGCACCGACAAGAGCAGCTCGGTGGCGACCTCGCGGGACAGCGCCAGCCGCCGCCCGTCGGGGGTGGTGAGGGACAGCGCGAGGCGCTCCAGGGCCTGACGGGGCTGGCGGCGGGCGAGCAGGCTCGGCACCAGCCGGTCGGCGGGCCAGGTCACCCGCACCAGCTCGGCGCGCTGCCCGGTGATCCGCGGATCGCGGGCGAAGGGCCACACCACGTGGGCGCGGCCGTCGTCGGACAGCGCGTCGGCGGGGGGCGCGGGCCACGGGCCGCTCGCGTGCACCACCTCCAGGGCGGCCTGATCCAGGGCGGGCTGCCCCGAGGACGTCAGCGCGCGCACCTCCTGCAGGGCGCCGGTGCGGGACACCGCGATCTTCACGGTCAGGGCCAGCCGGGTGTTGTTGAGGGCGTGGTCGGGGGGCAGCAGCGCGGCGCAGTCCCGCAGGAACGAGCCCTGCCAGCCCGGGGTCACCTGGGCGTCGATGCGTTGGAGCCAGGGGCCGACGCCGCCACCGGCAGGCGCCGCCCACGCGAGGCCGGCCGTGCAGAGCAGGCAGCCGCTGAGGATGCGAGACAGGAGGCGGCGCATGGGGGGCTCCTTTCAGGCCGTGCCCCCCTCCCATCGGCCGCCCCGCCGGGCCGCTGGGAGGGGACCCGCCCCCGATGACCCAGGGGCGTGTCAGCCTGGCGCAGCGGCGCCGGATCTGGCCGGGCACCGCGCGCCGCAGCGCCCGCGCCCCCCGAACAGGGCACGGCCCGGTCAGGGTTGACCGAACGGTGACAGAGTGTGGCCCTTCGATGACGGGCGCCGCGCCGGCCCCGCGGTAGGTTGACCGTGGGCCGCCCCGGGCGCCTGGCCAGCCGAGCCGGGGGCTGCGGTGGCCCGCGGAGGCGCGCGATCACGGGCGCCCCGACCCCTGTCGCACGCCCCGGCGTGCGCTGCCCTGGGAGCCCCCATGGATCTCGCCGCGCGCCCCGTCGCCGAAGCCCCCGTCAAGCCCCGCCTGCGCGGGGTCAGCCACGAGATCATGTTCTACGCCGGCCTGCTGGGCGCGGCCCTGCTGGTGGCGTGGGCCCCCGCCGGCCGCGCCACCGTCGCCAGCGCCATCTACGCGGCGTGCTTCGTGTTCCTGTTCGGCGCCAGCGCGCTGTACCACCGCCCCACCTGGCAGCCGGCGCAGCGGGCGCTGCTCAAGCGGGTGGATCACTCGGCGATCTTCTTTCTGATCGCGGGCACATACACCCCCATCGCGCTGCTGGGCGTGCCCCCCGAGACGGGGGTGACCCTGCTGTGGGTGGTGTGGATCGGCGCGGGCCTCGGCGTGGTGCAGTCCATCGCGTGGCCCACCGCGCCGAAGCCCCTCGTCGCCGCGCTGGCCGTCGGCCTGGGCTGGGCGGTGGTGATGGAGTGGCCCGCGGTGCACGCCGGCCTGGGGGACCTGGGCGCGGGGCTCGTCATCGGCGGCGGCGCGCTGTACACGGTGGGGGCCGTGGTCTACGCCACCAGGCGGCCCAACCCGGCGCCGCAGGTGTTCGGCTACCACGAGGTGTTCCACCTGTTCGTCATCGCCGCGGCGGTCTGCCACGCGGCGGTGGTGGTGCGGCTCGTGGCCGGCTGACCACGGGCGGGAGATGAGCCCATGCCGAGCCCCCCCGCGCGCGCCGGCGACCGCCTGGCGCAGCGCACCGCCGCCCGCCCCGCGCTGGTGTTCATCCCCGGCGCCGCCGATCTCGCCCCCTGCCTCATGGCCCAGACGCCGGTGACCTGCGGGCAGTTCGCGGCCGTCGTGGGCGATCCCACCGGGCCCTACCGCCGGCGCCCCGTGACGGGCGTGAGCTGGTACGCCGCGGTGGCCTACTGCAACGCGCTGTCGGCCTTGGAGGGCCTGGCCCCCGCCTACGCGGGCGACGCCCTGGTGCCGGGGGCCGGCGGCTACCGGCTGCCCACCGTGGCCGAGTGGGCCCACGCCGCGGCGGCGGGCACCACCACCGCCTACTGGTCGGGGGACGCCGAGGCTGATCTGGCGCGGATCGGCTGGTACCGGGCCAACAGCGGCGGCCGCGCCCACGCCGTGGGGTCGCGCCCGGCGAGCCCGTGGGGCCTGTACGACGTGCATGGCAACGTCTGGGTGTGGTGCCACGACCTCGTGGACGGGCCCACCCCCACCCGGGCGGTGCGCGGCGGCAGCTACGCCCACCCCGCGCTGGCGGCGCGGCGCAGCTTCCGCGCGGCCTTCGCGCCCACCGGCGAGAGCGACAGCCGCGGCCTGCGGATCGTGCGCGCCGCCTGAGCCCCCCGGGCTATGGGCCTGCGCTGGGCGCGGGTCATACAGACCCCCTGGGGCAGGGATCTGCGCAGCGAGCGACCGTATGACTGGATCCGACCGCCGCGCGGCACCCGCCGCCTGCCCCCGCACCGGGGCCGATGACGGCCGGTTGACCGGGAGGCGCACCATGGCCGCACACGCACGTTGGCTCGGGGGGCTGCTGGCCGCGGGGATCGGGCTGCTCGCTCAGCCCGCCGCCGCGCAGGACCTGCAGAACTTCAAGCCCGCCACCGGCACCTGGAACCTGCTGTCCGTCGACACCAGCCGCACCGCGCCCGCGGGCCGGGTGGTGCCCACGCTGTGGCTCAACTGGGGCCTCAACCCGCTGGTGCGCCGCGACAGCGGCGGCGCGGTGGTCGAGACGATCATCGAGCACTACGCCACCGCCGACGTGCTCGTGACCTACGGCGTGACCGACTGGCTCGAGCTCGGCCTCGGCCTGCCCGTCAGCTACACCGACGGCGAGGCCATCGCGGTGCTCGGCGACAGCGGCGTGGGCCTGGGCGACGTGCGGCTGCTGCCCAAGGTGCGCCTGCCCGCGCGCCTGGGGGGCCACGTGGGCCTGGCCCTGGCGGTGCCCGTGAGCCTGGCCACCGGGGACTCGTCCCGGGGCATGGGCGCGGGCACCGCCCAGCTCCACCCCACCGCCATCGCCGACGTCGTCTTCGGCGGCGCCACCCTCACCGCCAACCTGGGCTACCGCTACCGGGCCGACGACGTGGCCATCGAGGCCCTGGTGCTGGGGGACGAGGTCACCTACGGCGCCGGCCTGGCCGTCGAGCTGGGCCGCACCGACTGGGTCGCCCTGGGCGAGCTCTTCGGCGCGGCGCCCGCCAACAGCCTCGACTCCGTCAACGCCAACCCCCTGGAGGCGCTGCTGGCCCTGCGCTGGTTCGCGCCCTTCGGCGGCGTGGTCACGGCGGGCGGCGGGCTCGGCCTCATCAACGACTACGGCTCGCCCGATCTGCGGGTGGTGCTGGGCCTGGGCTACTTCGACCAGACCCCGCCGGTGGTGGACAGCGACGGGGACGGCCTGCCCGACGCCGACGACGTCTGCCCCAAGGCGCCCGAGGATCGCGACGGCTTCCAGGACGCCGACGGCTGCCCCGACCTCGACAACGACCTGGACGGCGTGCCCGACGCCCGCGACGCCTGCCCCAACCGCCCCGAAGACCTCGACGGCTTCGAGGACGAGAACGGCTGCCCCGATCCCGACAACGACCAGGACGGCCTGCTGGACGCCAACGACCACTGCCCCAGCGCCGCCGAAGACATGGACGGCTTCGAGGACACCGACGGCTGCCCCGATCCCGACAACGACCAGGACGGCGTGCTCGACGGCGCCGATCGCTGCCCCACCGAGCCCGAGACCGTCAACGGCTACAAGGACGACGACGGCTGCCCCGACCGCAAGATCGAGGTCAAGATCACCCAGCAGCGCCTCGAGGTGCTCGCGCCGGTGTTCTTCGACTTCGACAAGGACACCATCAAGGCCGAGAGCCTGGACGTGCTCGACGCCGTGGCCGACGCCCTCAAGACCCACCCCGACATCAAGATCCAGGTGGCCGGCCACACCGACACCCGGGGCAGCGACGCCTACAACGACGCCCTGAGCCAGGCCCGCACCGAGGCCGTCGTGCGCTACCTGGTGCAGACCGGCGGGGTCGCCGCGGATCGGCTCGTGCCCAAGGGCTACGGCAAGCGCCAGCCCCTGGTGGATCCCACCACCGACGGCGCCGACGCCAAGAACCGCCGGGTGGAGTTCGTCATCATCCGGTAGCCGGCCGCCCGCCGACCGCCGCGACGCCCACCCGGCTTGCCCCACCCGGCCAAACAGGGTAACCGAGCCACGCACCGTCGACGGCCCCGAGGTTGCCCCCATGACCCCCGATCTGCGTACCCGCATCACCAGCACCATCCGCCTGCTCGCCGCAGACGCGGTGCAGGCCGCCAACTCCGGTCACCCCGGCGCCCCCATGGGCCAGGCCGACCTGAGCCACGTGCTGTGGGATGAGTTCCTGCGCTTCGATCCCACCGATCCGCAGTGGCCCGGCCGCGACCGGTTCGTGCTCTCGTGCGGCCACGCGTCGATGCTGCTCTACGCGCAGCTCCACCTGTGGGGCTACGCCGTCAGCCTCGACGACGTGAAGGCCTTCCGGCAGTGGGACAGCATCACCCCGGGTCACCCCGAGGTGGGCATGACGCCTGGCGTCGAGGTCACCACCGGGCCCCTGGGCCAGGGCGTCGCCACCTCGGTGGGCATGGCCCTGGCGGCCAAGCTGCTCTCGGCGCGGCTGGCCACCGACGCCTTCGATCCCATGGGGCAGCGGATCTTCACGCTGTGCTCGGACGGCGATCTGATGGAGGGCATCAGCAGCGAGGCCGCGAGCCTCGCCGGGCACTGGCAGCTCGACAACCTGGTGTGGCTCTACGACGACAACAAGATCACCATCGATGGCCGCACCGAGCTCGCCTTCACCGAGGACGTCGCCGGGCGCTTCGCGGCCTTCGGCTGGCGGATCCTGCACGCCGACGGCCACGACGCCGCCAGCGTGCGCGCGGCGCTGAAGGGCGCGACGGACGGCGGCGACGCCAAGCCCACGCTGATCATCTGCGCCACCCACATCGGCAAGGGCAGCCCCAACAAGGTCGACACCAGCGGCGTGCACGGCTCGCCGCTGGGCGACGCCGAGCTGGCGCTGGTGCGCGAGGGGCTGGGCTGGCCCGAGGCCCGCTTCCACGTGCCCGACGACGTGCGCGCCTGGTTCGCCGAGCGGCAGGCCGCGAAGCGCGCCGAGCGGGCCGAGTGGCAGGCGAAGTATGAGGCCTGGCGCGCGGCGGCCCCCGACAAGGCGGCCCTCTTCGACCGGCTCTGGTCGGGCGAGCTGCCCGCCGATCTGGCCGAGCGGCTCGTGGCCGCCGCCCCGGCGAAGGGCGCGACCCGCAAGACCAGCCAGGCGGTCATCACCGCCGCGCTGGACCTGCTGCCCGGGCTGGTGGGCGGCTCGGCCGACCTCACCGGCTCCAACGGCACCGCGCTCACCGGGGGCCTGGTGGGCGCCCCGGGCGCGGCCGGCGGGCACTACGACTTCAGCTTCGCGGGCCGCCAGATCCCCTTTGGGATCCGCGAGCACGCGATGGGCGCCATCACCAACGGCATCCTGCTGCACGGCGGCCTGAAGGCCTTCGGCGCCACCTTCCTGGTGTTCAGCGACTACCTGCGCCCGACCATGCGGCTGGCGGCCCTGAGCCACCTGCCCAACCTGTTCGTGTTCACCCACGACAGCATCTTCCTGGGCGAGGACGGCCCCACCCACCAGGCGGTCGAGCACCACTGGGCCCTGCGCACCATCCCCAACCTGGCCTACTGGCGGCCGGCGGACGGCGTCGAGGTCGGCATGGCCTGGGCCTGGGCCCTGCAGCAGACCACCCAGCCGAGCGCCTTCGCCTTCACGCGCCAGAACCTGCCGGCCATCGAGCGCCACGCGGGCTTCACCCCGGCGGACGTGGCCCGCGGCGGCTACCTGGTGACCGACGCCGAGGATCCCGAGGTCATCCTGGTGGGCACGGGCTCCGAGCTGCACCTGTGCACGGGCGCCGCCGCGGCGCTCACCGCCGCCGGCCGCCGGGTGCGGGTGGTGTCGATGCCCTGTGTGGATCTGTTCCTGGCGCAGCCCGCCGACTACCAGGACGCCCTGCTGCCCCCCCGCCACCCGGCGGTGGTCACGGTGGAGGCCGGCATCACCGGGCCGTGGCGTCAGATCGCGGGTCGCCGGGGCCTGTGCATCGGCCTGGACCGCTTCGGCGCGTCGGCGCCGGCCGAGGAGCTCGCCGAGCGGTTCGGCCTGACGGTCGAGGCGGTCACCGCGCGGGTGACGGCCTTCCTCGGCGAGGGCTGAGCCCCGGCCCGATCAGCCGTCCAGCACGTGCTGATCGAGCACGAAGGTGGTGAAGGTGCCCGTCAGCACGGGCCGATCGCCCACCGCGCAGACCACCTCGACGGTGTGCTTGCGCCCCTTCGTGGCCACCCGCTCGGCGGTGGCCACCACCGTGTCCCCCAGCGCCACAGGGGCCGTCAGCCGCACGTCGGCGGCGCCCAGCACCACGTTCGGATCGTTCACCGCCAGCATCGCGGCGTAGTCGGCCAGCCCGAAGATGAAGCCCCCGTGCACCAGCCCGCGGGCGTCGGCGGTCATGGCGGCGGTGGGCGTCAGCGTGGCGACGGCGCGGCCCTCGCTCAGCGCGGTGGGCGTGCCGCACAGCGCGGCGTCGATGCCCAGGTGGGTGTTGGGGGTCACGGCGGCCATGGCGATCCTCAGCGGGGCAGGGGGGCTCGGCGGGCACGGTAGCAGGTTGTCGGCGGGCGCTCCCGCCCTCTCCGTGCGCGCGGCCGTTGCCCCGGCTCGCCGCCGCCGCCTACCGTGGCGGCCCCATCTGCCTGGAGGCGCTGCGCATGTTTCGACGTTGGGTGTGGGTGAGCGCGCTGCTGCTCGCCGGCTGTGTCACCAAGGATGAGCCCGCGGGCGCCGACGGCGGGGCCACCGGCCCGGATCGCGACGGCGACGGCTTCCCGGCCGGCCAGGACTGCGACGACACCGATCCCGCCATCAACCCGGACGCCCGCGAGATCTGCGACGACGGGCTCGACCAGGACTGCAACGGCCGCGACCTGGCCTGCGACCGGCAGGACGACGACTTCGACGGCTACACCGTGGCCGACGGCGACTGCGACGACACCGACGCGCTGATCAACCCCGACTCGCGCGAGGTGTGCGGCGACGGCATCGACCAGGACTGCAGCGGCGCCGACATCGCCTGCGAGGACGTCGACCAGGACGGCGACGGCTTCACGCCCGCCCAGGGCGACTGCGACGACACCACCGCGCGGCGCCGCCCCGGCCCCCCCGAGATCGACATCTGCGAGGACGGCATCGACCAGGACTGCGACGGCCGCGACCGCGGCTGCGACGAGGTCGACATGGATCTCGACGGCCTGTCGGTGGCCGACGGCGACTGCAACGACGGCGACATCACCATCAACCCCGGCGCCCGCGAGGTGTGCGAGGACGGCATCGACCAGGACTGCGACGGCGAAGACCTCGAGTGCTTCCCCGACGCCGACAACGACGGCGTGGCGGACGACGTCGACGTGTGTCCCAACCTCGCCAACCCCCTGCAGACCGACCGCGAGGGCGACGGGGTGGGGGACCTGTGCGACAACTGCCGCGCGGTGGCCAACCCCGATCAGGCCGACGCCGACGGCGACGGCAACGGCGACGCCTGCGACGACGACGCCGATCTGGACGGCGACGGCGTGAGCGCCAGCGATGGCGACTGCGGCCCCGACGATCCGGCGGTGTTCCCGGGCGCCAACGAGGCCTGCGACGGCGTCGACAACGACTGCAACGGCTTCGTCGACGACGGCTGCCCGAGCGATCTGCGCAGCGCCCTGGTGGCCATCCCCGCGGGCCCCACCCTCATCGGCAGCCCCGACGGGCAGGCCACCGGCTGCGGCGACGACATCTGCGACGACCTGCCCCAGCGCACCGTGACCCTGTCGGCCTACGGCCTGGAGGCCACCGAGGTCAGCAACCGCCAGTACGCCGCCTGCGTGGCGGCGGGCCGCTGCAGCACCCCGCGCACGCCGGCAAACTCGCCGTCGGCCGGGTGGTTCGCCGATCCCGCGCGGGCCGATCAGCCCGTGGTGTGGGTCAGCCAGGTGCAGGCCTCGCAGTACTGCGCGTGGGCCGGCCGCCGCCTGCCCACCGAGTTCGAGTGGGAGCGGGCCGCCCGCGGCGACAGCCCGCAGACCCACACGCGCTACCCCTGGGGCAACGGCGCGCCCGAGGCCTGCGTCACCGCCAACCTGGCCAACTGCGCCGACAGCCCCTCGGCCACGGGCAGCTACGCCCCCGATCGCACGGCGCAGGGCGTGTTCGATCTGGGCGGCAACGTCAGCGAGCTGGTGGCGGGCCGCCTGGACCGCATGCTCTACGGCCGGCTCCGGGACGGCCAGCAGGACCCCCCCGCCGGCGAGCTGGGCGACTACGTGCCCGTGCGGGGCGGCAACTACCGCGCCGCCTCGGCCTTCGCCGCGCTCACCTACCGCGGGCTGCGCTCCCTGATGTTGCCCACCGCCGGCGTGCCGGACGTGGGCTTCCGCTGCGCGTCGGCCCGCTGACCCGCATCGCCCGCCCGCGGGGCGGGCCGTCGCCCCTGCGCCGCAGGGCCTGAGCCGCCGATCCACGTCGCATTTCGGGTCCCTCGCCCCCCCTGTGCTATCCTCCGGCGCGGGAAGCTTTTGGGGGTTGGAGAATGATCGCGCGCGTATTGCTTGCGGCGGTGGTGTGCCTTGCCTGGGCCGCTCCGGCGCTGGCCGATGTGAACCTGGCGGCGCCCAACGGCACGGCCTTCACCATCCGCGACACCGGGGGCGGCGAGCTCTCGGCGCCGGGGGTGTTCAGCGCCTGGCCGCGGCTGTGCGTCAAGGCCTGTGCGGACTGCCTCGACCCGTGCGCGGGGGGCGATCTGTACGACGCCGGCGGCGCCGCCTCAGGCGCTGAGCTCAACGAGCGCCAGCGGGTCATGGCCGCCCGGCCCATGCACGGGCTGTCGGTGCAGCGCCGGGTGTACGTGCCCAGCGCGGGGCAGGCCGAGGCCAACGGCTTCGTGCGCTACCTCGACACCCTCACCAACAACACCGGCGCCCCCATCACCGTCAGCGTGCGCCTGGGCAGCCTGGGCGCGGGCAGCCGCCTGAACGACGCCACGACCCTGTGGCGCACCCACAGCGATGACGCCGATCTCGAGCCCTTCGACCGCTGGTGGGTGACCGACGACAACAACGTGGACGCCGGCTCCGTGGCCATCGCCGGGCTGGTCTTCGGCGCCGGCGCGGCCACCCGCCCCGCCGAGCTCGTCGACACCTACGCCGGCCAGCCCGGCGGCCTCTCGTGGGCCTTCCAGCAGATCACCGTGGGCCCGGGCGAGAGCGCCTCGATCCTCACGGCCGTGGTGGTGGAGCCCCGCCGCCTCGACGCCATCGACGAGGTCGACAACCTGCTGCGGGCCCGGGACGTGGAGCTGCTCGAGGGCCTCACGCCCGCCCAGCGCGCCACCATCCGCAACTACGACGTGCGCGTCGACAACGCCAACCCCACCGCCGACGCCGGCGGCCCCTACACCGCCGACGAGGGCGCCCAGGTGCAGCTGCGGGCGGGCGACTCCTTCGACCCCGAGGGCCAGCCCCTGCAGTACGCGTGGGACTTCAACGGCGACGGCCAGTACGACGACGCCGTGGGCGCCAACGCCTTCGTGAGCTTCCCCGACGACGGCGTGTACCAGGTGGGCCTGCGGGTCACCGACGCCGGCGGCAAGCAGGACGAGGCCCGGGGCCGCGTGACGGTGCGCAACGTCGCGCCGGTCATCCGGGGCGTGAACACCGACGCCCCCATCAACGAGGGCAGCAACCTGAACGTGGTGGTCGACGCCTTCGACCCCGGCGCCGATCAGCTCACCATCGAGTACGACTGGACCGGCGACGGCGCCTTCGAGGCCGCCCCCGCCGAGACCCGCCACCGCTACGCGAGCGACGGCGACTACACCCTCACCGTGCGGGTGACCGATGACGAGGGCGGCCGCGCCGAGCAGCAGCTGCCCGTGCAGGTGCGCAACGTCGCCCCCGAGATCTTCCAGGTCATCACCAACAGCCCCACCCTCGAGAACAGCCAGGTCAACATCCAGGTGGTCGCGCAGGACGCCGGGGGCGATCCCGTCACCTACGAGTACGACCTCGACGGCGACGGCGTCTTCGAGCAGAGCGGCGTGGGCCTCGACCAGGTGCAGACCAGCTACCCCGACGACGGCCTGTTCCGCATCACCATCCGCCTGACGGACGACAGCGGCGCCACCACCGTGCGTGAGGAGAACATCTCGATCCTCAACGAGAACCCGCAGATCATGGGCCTGTCGAACAGCGGCCCGGTGCTCGAGGGCAGCGCGGTGCGGGTGGACGTCAACGCCGACGACGCGGGCGCCGACACCCTGACCTACAACTACGACTTCGACGGTGACGGCGACTTCGCCGACGACGTGGCCAACAGCCCCAACGCCTCCGCCGAGCACATCTTCCGCCAGCAGGGCCTGTACGCCGTGGGCGTGCAGGTGCGCGACGACGACGGCGGCCGGGCGGTGGGCAACACCGAGGTGCAGGTGCTCAACGCGGCGCCCACCATCCAGGTCTTCGACGTGCTCGACACCCCCCGCCAGAACGAGCGCTATGTGGTGCGCGAGGGCGCGCTGTTCACCGTGCGCTGCGCGGCGACGGATCCCGGCGACGACCGCCTGCGCTACAGCTTCGACCTGACCGGCGACGGCGCCTTCGACGTGGTGGACGTGCCCGCCTTCGAGCAGGCCACCGCGCTGCCCCAGCAGGGCGACTACACCCTGCGCGTGCGGGTGGACGACGGCGACGGGGGCCGCGCCGAGGCCGAGCTGGTGGTGCGGGTGCAAAACGAGATCCCGGTGCTGCGCATCGAGGTCGCCTCGCCCCAGAACGAGGGCGCCGAGGTGGTGGTCCGCGCCGTGGCCGAGGATCCGGGCAACGACGTGCTGCGCTACAGCTTCGACTTCGACGGCGACGGCGTCTTCGAGATCGAGGACAGCATCGAGGCCATCGCCCGGCACACCTACGCCGACCAGGGCCTGTTCCGCATCCGCGCCGTGGTGGACGACGGCGACAACCGCGTGGACGCCACGGCTGAGCTGCTCATCGAGAACGTCGCGCCCTCGGTGATGGTCGAGGCCAACAGCCCCGTGCCCGAGGGCAGCGAGCTGGTGCTCCTGGCCACGGCGACCGATCCGGGCGACGACACCATCACCCTCGTGTGGGACGTCAACGGCGAGATCTACGAGCGCCAGCTGCTGGGCGACAACAACCGCGAGCTGCGGGTGGTGGTCGAGGACGACGCGGTGTTCAACGCGTCGGTGATCGCACGCGACGAGGACGGCGGCGAGAGCGCCCCGGCCGTGGTGCAGGTGGTGGTCACCAACGTGCAGCCCAGCTTCCTGCCCATCGACGTGCTCCCGGCGGCCCGCGAGGGCACGCCCTACAACTACGTCGCGCCGGTGGAAGATCCGGGCGGCCGGTCCGACCCCCTGCGCTTCTCGCTCATCAACCCGCCCGCTGGGGTCGAGATCGAGGCCGCCACGGGCCGCCTGCTGTGGACCCCCAGCTACGACCAGTACCTGTCGAGCCCCATCACCGTGCGCATCCGCGTGGACGATGGCGACGGCGGCACCGACGAGACGGCCCTGGCGGTCGAGGTGCTGCCCCTGGACGCCGACGATGACGGCATCCCCGACACCTACGAGCGCAACACCTGCCCCCCCGGCAGCGACCGCTGCCTCGATCCCGCCAACGGCGACGACGCCGCCGAGGACTTCGACGGCGACGGCCTGAGCAACCGTGAGGAGTTCGAGGGCGGCACCAGCCCCTACACCTACGAGGGCCCGCCCGCCCCCGAGCTGGTGGCGCCGGCCGACAACAGCCGCGTCAACACCGCCACGCCCACCTTCGAGGTCACCCGCGTGGAGTCCCCGCTGGAGGGCGCGCAGGTGGTCATCGAGTTCGAGATCTACGCTGACGCCGCCCTGGAGCGCCGGGTGGCGGCCAGCGAGCAGGTGCCCCTGCCCGAAGAGGGCAACCCCACCTGGACCGTCGACAGCCTGGTGCTCTTCGAGGACGCCGAGTACGTCTGGCGCGCCCGCGCCGTCAGCGGCCCCACGGCCACCGAGTGGACCCGCCCCTGGGCCGTGCGCATCAACGCCGAGAACACCCTGCCCACCCCGCCCGTGCTCCGCGCGCCGGCGGATGGCTCGGTCAGCGACATGCGCGCGCCCCAGCTCGAGGCCCTGCCCAGCGAGGATCCCGACGGCGACACCCTGCAGTACATCTTCCGGGTGTACGACGTGCGCACCGACGCCCCCGTGGGCTCGGGCAGCGGCTCGGTGGCGGACGGCGTGGTGACCTTCGACACCAGCACCACCGACATCTCGGAGAACAGCACCTACGCCTGGGACGTGGTCGCCCGCGACGGCGTCGGCGTCAGCGAGCCCAGCGAGCGCTGGACCTTCACCATCAACACCGAGAACGACCTGCCCACGCCGCCGCGCATCGTGGCGCCCACGGACGGCGAGCGGGTCGACAGCGCGACGCCCACCATGATCGCCGAGGGCAGCACCGACGCCGATCACCCCGAGATCAGCTACGAGTTCATGGTGCGCGAGCAGGGCGGCAGCGACTTCGTCGCCATGAGCGATCCGGTGCCCGCCGTGGACCGCCGCGGCGAGTGGATCCCCACCGATCCGCTGGCCGAGGACGTCTGGCACGTGCTCGACGTGCGGGCCACCGACGGCATCGGCGAGAGCCCCATCACCTCGGTGCGCTTCTTCGTGAGCGTCACCGACGATCCGCCCAACATCCCCACGCCCCTGTCCCCGGGGGACGGCGCCCAGCTCGTGCAGGACGAGGCCTTCATCACCTGGTCCGAGAGCGTCGATCCCGAAGAGGGCGACGTGCTGTACGTGGTGGAGCTGTGCGACGGCGACGGCAACAACTGCCGCCGCTTCGACCCGCTGCCCCAGACCGGCTACGACCTCACCCGCATCGTCGAGAAGGGCCAGGTGTACCGCTGGTCCGTCGAGGCCCAGGACGGCGCGGGCAACGTGGCCGGCCAGAGCACCCCGCGCACCTTCACGGTGCTGGGGGGCGGCGCCGGTGGCACCGACGACGGCGGCTGCGGCTGCGACGTCGCCCCCGACACGGCCCCCACCCCCTGGGTCTGGCTGGGGCTGCTGGGCCTGATCGGCCTGCGGCGGCGCCGCCGCCGGGCGTAGCCAGCGCCCCGGGCTGGGCCGCTGGGGCCCGGCCTGTGCGGGCGCTCGCAAGGCTTTCGGCAAACCGCGAGGCCCATGCTAGAGTCTCGCGGCGCGTCCCGCGCTCGCCGTGGCCCCCCCGACCTGGAGCACCCTGATCCGCGATGGATGAAGCCCGCTACATCGACTGGTACCCGGTGGTGGACGCCGTGGCGAACGGGAAGGTGGACAACCACCCCTGCCCCGAGTGCCACGGGGGCCCCCTGGCCGCCAGCAGCGATGGGGTGACGGTGCGCCTGGTGTGCCCCGCCTGCGGCATGGGCTTCGAGGGCCGGCTGGCCCACGGGCGGGACGACGGCTTCTACGCCGAGGCCGACCGGATCATGGCCGCCTGGGCCGCCCGCAAGCAGCCGGGCGCCGCGGCGCAGCCGGCCGCTGACGGCCAGCCCGCGGCCCCCCAGGCGGCTGAGCCCGCGCCGGGTGAGCCCGCGGCCGCTGCGGCGCCGCCGATCACCCGCTCTGAGCCCGCCCCGCCCGCCGCCGAAGAGCCCTGGGACTGGGACCTGCCGCCGGGGCAGGGGCGCAACGACGAAGAGGCCCTGTCGGCCTGGATGCCCGTGATCGAGGCCGTGCACAACGGCCGGCGCGTGGGCCTCGTCTGTCCGTTCTGCAGCGAGCCGCTGGAGGACTTCACCGTTCGCTCGCCGTACCTGCGGGTGCGCTGTATGGTGTGCGGCGAAACCTTCGAGGGGCGCATCGGGTGAGCCGGAGTTTCCTCGGGCGGGGCATGGCGTTTCCGCTGAAAACCGACGCGACCGGCGGGGTCGCCATGTCGGCGTATGACGAGAACATCGAGGAGTGCATCCGCATCATCCTCGGGACGGCGCCCGGCGAGCGGCTCTACCGCCCGCTCTTTGGCTGCCGCATCCACGATCTCGTGTTCGCCCCGAACACCGATCACACCCGCAACCTGGCGACCTTCTACGCCCGCGAGGCCCTGCTCAAGTGGGAGCCCCGCATCGACGACATCACCGTCGAGGCTCGGGGGGACGCCGGATCGGCGAACACCATCGTGCTTGAGATCCGCTACGCCGTCCGGGCCACCAACAGCCACTTCAACCTGGTCTACCCGTTCTATCTGCGGCGGGAGGAGGGCGAATGATCCCGGTCCCGAACCTCGATGACCGCTCCCACAAAGAGATCGTCGAAGAGGCGATGCGGCTGATCCCGCAGTACTGCCCCGAGTGGACCAACCACAACCCCTCGGACCCCGGCGTCACCCTGGTCGAGCTGTTCGCGTGGATGACCGAGATGGCCATCTACCGGCTCAACAAGGTCACCGATAAGAACTTCATCGCCTTCTTGAACCTCATGGGCGTGAAGCTGCAGCCGCCGCAGCCCGCGCGGGCCCTGCTGCAGTTCAAGCTGGCCGAGGGGGCCCCGGCGACGTGGGTCGCGGCGGGCACGCCCGTCGGCACCGTGCAGACCGGCAAGGACGCCCCCGTGGTGTTCGAGACCGACGCCGATCTGCTGGTGACCGACAACCAGATCACCCGCTGCTACACCCAGGTCAGCGACGTCTACAGCGACCAGACCGCCTACCTCGACGGGCGCCGCCCCGAGGGCTTTGAGGTCTTCGGTGGGGTCAACCACATCGAGCGCAGCCTCTACATCGGCGATCCGCGCTTCGAGCAGGTGGGCGAGAGCTCGCTGCTGGTGGTGCGGGTGTCGAGCCACGGCCACTCGGCGCTGGTGGATCTGCTGGAGTGGGAGTACTGGAACGGCCGCCGCTGGCGGGAGCTGAGCCGGTCGGTCACCCAGGTCGAGGACGGCGCCATCGCCTTCGAGGGCATCGACGCCATCGAAGAGAGCGAGCTCAACGGCACCACCGCCCGCTGGATCCGCGGCCGGCTCGTGGCCGCGCCGCCCGATCGCCAAGAGACCATCGTCGACACCGTCACCGCCCGCGTCGAGCTGCTCGGCGAGGGCGTGCGGCCGCTCAGCGCCTTCGTGCACATCGACAACGGGGTGTTCCTCAACGTCGACATGCAGCGCGGCTTCGCGCCCCTGCACAAAGAGCCGCGCATCGAGCACGCCTTCTACTTCCTGCCCGACGCCTTGCCGGCGCAGGCGGGCTCGCTGATCCGCATCGAGTTCCGCCTGGCGGATCCGCGCCAGTACGACGCCCCGCAGCCCAGCGAAGACCTGGCGCTGGCCTGGGAGTACTACGACGGCAAGAACTGGAAGAGCCTCGGCCAGTCCACCCCCGAGGGCGGCACCAGCCACCGCGAGGCCGAGTTCGACGACGACACCTACGCCTTCACCGAGTCCGGTGAGGTGCGGTTCCGCCGCCCCGCCGACCTGTGCGACACCGAGATCCAGGGCGAGAAGGGCCCGTGGCTGCGGGTGCGCATCGAGGCCGGCGACTACGGCATGCCCGGCCAGTACGAGCTCGACGGTGAGCGCTGGATCTGGCGCGACGAGCGCCCCCTGCGCCCGCCGTACCTGAAGTCGATGATGATGCGCTTCTCCGAGCAGGAGACCGCGGTCCAGCACGTGCTGACCTACAACGACTTCGCCTTCTTCGATCACTCGCTGACCGCGAAGACGCCGCTCAAGGCGTTCCAGGCCTTCGAGCCGAGCACCGAAGACAGCCCGACCCTGTACCTGGGGTTCCAGGCGGCGTTCCCCAACGCCCAGACCCGGCTGTACTTCCACATGAGCGAGAAGACCTCGGTCGAGACCGACAACCGCCACGCCGAGTACCTGGCCGACTACTACGCCGAGCGCGACCGCCGGCTGGCGGCCGAGCAGCGGGTGGTGTGGGAGTACTGGAACGGCCGCGACTGGTCGGTGCTGTCCACCGATGACGGCACCCGCGCCTTCACCGAGAGCGGCTTCCTCGACTTCGTGGGCCCCGAGGATCTCAAGCCCAGCAAGCGCTTCGGCGAGATCTGCCACTGGGTGCGCTGCCGCCTCGAGATGGGCGGCTACCACCGCATGCCGCGCATCACCCACGCGCTGCTCAACGTGGTCGAGGCCTACAACCACACCACCATCCGCAACGAGGTGCTCGGCACGAGCGACGGCACGCCCAACCAGGTGTTCCGCTTCGGCCAGGGCCCGCTCCTCGAGGGGCAGGTGGTCGAGGTCCGCGAGAAGGACGAGCCGTCCTTTGAGCTGCAGCGCGAGCTGGGCGAGGGCGGCGCGCGGCAGGTGCCCGAGGGCTGGTGGCTGCGCTGGATCGAGGTCGACAGCTTCTACGCCAGCGACGCCAAGAGCCGGCACTACATCGTGGACCGGCAGCGGGGCACCGTGCGCTTCGGCGACGGCCGCAAGGGCATGATCCCGCCCGCGGGCAGCAAGAACGTCGTGGCCCGCGAGTACCGCATCGGCGGCGGCGCGCAGGGCAACCTGACGGCGGGCCGCATCACCGCCATGCGGCGCTCCATCGCGCACATCGACGGCGCCCACAACCCGTTCCCGGCGAGCGGCGGCAGCGATCAGGAGACGGTGGAGGAGGCCAAGCAGCGCGGGCCGCACCTCATCAAGTCCCGCAGCCGGGCGGTCACCGCCGAGGACTTCGAGTGGCTGACCCTGCAGGCCAGCAACGGCATCTCGCGGGCGAAGTGCATCAACACCATCGGGCGCGAGGGCGAGGTCACCGTGCTGGTGGTGCCCAAGTCCGATGAGCGCCACCTGGATCTGACCCGCAAGCTGGTGCCCACCACCGAGCTGCTGCGGCGGGTGAAGCACTTCCTCGACGAGCGGCGCCTGCTGACCACCATCGTGCACGTGGCCCGGCCGCGGTACGTCGAGATCAGCATCACCATCGAGATCATCCGCAAGACGTCGGGCACCAGCGAGGCCCTGCGCCGCGCGGTGGAGCAGCGCCTGCGCACCTTCCTGCACCCGCTGGTGGGCGGCCGGGACGGGCAGGGCTGGGGCTTTGGCCGCAACGTGCTGAAGCTCGACCTGTACCACGTCATCGAAGAGGTGGACGGCGTGGACGTGGTGCACCGCATCAAGCTGCGCGACGAGGACGGCCGGGCCGACGTGGATCGCGTCGAGGTCGCCCCCGATCAGCTGGTGCACCTGGTGGACGTGAACGTCATCGAGAAGAGCCCGCAGGAGTTCATCTAGGGTGGCCGCCGAACCCCGCGAGCTCCCCCGGCGCGCCTTGCGCATGCCCGACGTGTCGGGCATCGCGCTCGAGAACGCCCGGCTGATGTTGCGCAACGCCGGCTTCGACGCGGCCTACGTGGGCGTGCGTTACCGCGAGGCGTACCGCCCCGAGGACGAGGTCATCGACCAGCGCCCCCCCGCGGGCGGCCTGGTGGCGGTGGACGAGGCCATCGAGCTGGTGGTGTCGCGGCGCAGCCTGCTGCACCACCTGCCGCAGGTGTTCCAGAAGAGCGAGGGCCCCGGGCCGCACATGCTGCGGGAGTTCCTGTGGATCTTCGACCACATCTTCGCGGACATGCAGCGCCACATCGACCGGCTGCACGAGTACTTCGATCCGCTGGAGGCGTCTGAGGAGTTCCTGCCCTGGCTCGCGAGCTGGGTGGCGCTGACCATCGACCAGGACTGGCCCGAAGAGAAGAAGCGCAAGCTCATCCGGCAGGCCATCGACATCTACCGGATCCGCGGCACCGTACGGGGGCTGAAGCTGTTCTTGAGCATCTTCACCGACGTCGAGCCGCGCATCCACGAGAACACCTGGCCCTACGAGGGCTTCCGGGTGGGCAAGGTGGTCATTGGCCTCGACAGCATCGTGCTGCCGCCGGTCAACACCGCCCACTGCTTCATGGTCGAGGTGCCGGCGGCCTTCACGGACGCCAGCGACGAGACGATCTTGAAGATCCACGACATCATCCGCATGGAGAAGCCGGCGCACGCCACCTACCACCTCGCGTTCGAGGCGGCGCCGGCTGACGACACTTTGCAGGCCTTCCGCATTGGGATGGGCCGGGTCGGCTTGGAGACTGACGGCGTGATCGCCGGGCAGCGCGCCAAGGTACGACCCACCGACGACGAGACGGAGTGAGGCATGGCGTTCGGTCCGTTCAAGCGCATCAACTTCTTCAAGGGGTTCCTGACCACC
>JAUHVS010000696.1 GCA_030424955.1 bacterium
GGGCGCGCCGACAAGGGCTGGTACCGCCTGGGCATCACCGAGCGCTTCAAGGTGCGCCCCGCGCGGAAGTGACCGCCCCCGTGCCGGCTCAGGTGCCGGCGAGGGCCTTCGCGTTGGGCAGGGCGGTGGCCACGAAGGCGCGCACCTGGCCCTCGGGGTAGCCGTGCACGTCGTGTGAGGGCAGCACGGCCGCCACGAAGCCGTCGGTGTGCCAGTGGCCCTCCCCATCGCAGGGGGGCAGGGCGCCGGTGTCGCCGGGCGCGGGCCACGGCGTGACGTACCAGTAGGGCTCGGCGTAGGCGGCGTCGCCCCCCGACAGGCCCACGGTGACGCTGCGGCCGGTGGCGTCGCCGGCGTCCGGCAGCGGGATCAGCACGGCCATGTCGAAGTGGTGCGGCCACAGCCGCGTGGGCTGCGCCGTCGGGTGGTCGGCCCGCAGCTCGTTGAGCAGATCGGCGGCGTGGTCGAACCAGCCGATCCAGATGCCCATCGCGTCGGGATCAGCGGCGCCGAAGGGCGCGCCCTCGGCCAGCGGGTGGGCGGGCAGGTCGTAGGCGGGGTAGGCGAGCCGCGGGGTGTCGGCGCCCAGGGTGTCGTCGAGCAGGGCCTGCACGTGGGCCAGGGCCTCGGCGCGGGTCAGGCCCTCGAGCGGCACGGTGCGGCGGTCGTGGGCGGTCTCGATGATCACCGTGAGGCTCTGGGCGTGCAGGGCGGCGTGCCACGGGGTGGCGCCGGGGATCTGCGCGCCGCGGACCTCGCCGCTGGCGTCCCAGGTGAGGGCCATGTGGCCGTCGTCGGGCTGCGCCGGCCGCCAGGCGGCGTGGATCGCGGCCAGCAGCTGCGCGCCATAGTGGAGTTGCAGGCGGGCCGCCGCCAGGCGGGCCAGGTCGATGGCTTCGGATTCACGCATCACAGGGGCACCACTCCGTCGCAGCGCACCTCGGTCAGGCAGGCCACGTCTCGGTCAAGGGTCGTCGGGTCATCTTGGCACAGATCGCGCCGCCGGCTGCGACCGCACGCGCGGGCCATGACCTGCATCAGCTGTACGCTCGCGCGGAAGACGTTGTCGAGGCGCCGGGCGCGCTTTTCGATCGCGAGGCGCGGGCGCCGGCGCCGCCCGGGCGGCTGGGTGGCGATGCCCCGGGGGCGGGGTGACATGTGCGGATGCCGGGGCAGCCGATCGCCTGGCGGGCCGAGTCGCTCACGGCCACCGCATCGGCACGCCGGGCCAGGGCCTTGAGGGCGCCGCGATCGGCGCGCCGGCCGCCCGCCACTATCGGGCGCACGTCGCCGCGGGCCTTGCGCGGCAAGGGGCGGCGGGCCCGGGGCTGTGCGGCCAGGGGGGGCGTCGGGGGGGCCGCGTGCGCCCGGGGGAGGCGGCGCCGGGGGTCTGCATGGGGACCTCACCTGGGCTGAGGGGCCGCGGCTGCGGGCGCCCTGGCCAGCAGCGCTGTGTTCGGGGGCACCGTAGGGCGTCGCCGGGGCGCAGAAAAGGGCGGAGGGCGGCCAAGGGCGTGCACGCCCGCCCGGGCCACGGGTCAGACCCAGTGAGATGTTTCGCCGAGGTCGCCGCCATGAACCCCTTGAGCCTCGCGGGCACCGCGAGTGACGTGCTGCGCCCCCAGGGCTATGCTCGCGCCGTGTCGACGCCCACGATGACCCAGCGCGAGGTCGCGCAGCTCTTCCGTGCCCATGGCCCCATGGTGTACCGCCGCGCGCTGCGGCTGCTGGGCAACGCCGCCGACGCCGAGGAGGCCGCGCAAGAGGTCTTCGTGCGGGTGATCCGCAAGGGCCACACCTACGAGGGCCGCGGCGTGCTGGTGGGCTGGCTCTACCGGCTGACGACGAACTACTGCCTCAACCTGATCCGCGACCGGAAGCGCCGCGCCGAGCTGTTCGAGCTGCACATGGCGCACCGCGGCGCCGATCGGCCCGCCGGGCCCGCCGATCTGGTGATGCTGCGCTGGCTGCTGGCCCACGCCGACAGCGCCCAGGCCGAGGCCGCCGTGTACTGCTACCTGGACGGCCTGTCGTACCGCGAGGCCGCCGAGCTGCTGGGGGTGTCGAAGCGCACGGTGGGCAACCTGCTGGAGCGGTTCCAGGCCTGGGCCGAGCGCCAGGCGGCCGTGGCCGACGCGGGGGACGGATCGTGATCCGTCGGCTGGCAGGGGCGCTGGCGCTGGCCGTGTGGTGGGCGGCCGGCGCGGCCTGGGCGCTGCCGAGCGACACCTGGGTGCTGGCGGTGGGCAACAACCACGGCGACGCCGACGAGGTGCCGCTGCTGTACGCCGAGCGCGACGCCCGCGAGATGGTGGACGTGCTGCGCCGCCTAGGGGGCGCGAGCACCCGCCGCACGACGGTGCTGGTGGACGAGGACGCCGCGACCGTGCGGCAGACCCTGGTGGATCTCAACGCGATGATCCGCGCCCACAACACCCGCAAGCCGACGGCGCCCGCCGCGCTGGTGGTGTTCTACTCGGGCCACGCCGACGCCGACGCGCTGCACCTGGGGGGCACCCAGCTGACCTTCGACGAGCTGCGGGGCCTGGTGGAGGGCTCGCCCGCCGCCCTGCGGCTGCTGGTGGTGGACGCCTGCCGGTCGGGGGGCGTGAGCCGGGTGAAGGGCGTCAAGCCGGCCAAGGCCTTCGAGATCGACCTGCAGGACCAGACCGCCGCCGAGGGCGTGGCGATCATCACGTCGAGCGCGGCGGGGGAGTCGAGCCAGGAGAGCGATCGGCTGCGGGGCTCGTTCTTCAGCCACCACCTGGTCAACGCCCTGCGCGGCGCGGCGGATCGCAACCACGACGGCGCCGTGACCCTCACCGAGGCCTACGCCTACACCTACGAGCAGACCCTGCGCAGCACGGGGCGCACCCTGGACGTGCAGCACCCGACCTACGCCTACGACGTGAAGGGCCGCGGCGAGGTGGTGCTGAGCGAGCCGCGGCGCACCGACCGCCGCTCGGGGGTGATCACCCTGGGGCAGGCGGCCGTCTACCACATCAACGAGCGCCGGGCCGGCGGGCCGCTGGTGGCCGAGGTGTCGCCCGCCGAGGCGGGCGCAGCGGTGGCCCTGCCCGCCCAGCGCTACTTCATCCAGCAGCGGCTGCCCACCGAGTTCCGCGAGTTCGAGGTGGCGCTGAAGCCGGGCGAGACGGTGGCCCTGGACCAGGTGCCCTACCGCGCCGTGCGCTACGACCGGCTCGTGCGCCGGCGGGGCGGGGCCCAGCGCTCGGTGCATGGCCTGAGCGTCATGGGTGGCGGCCGCGGCGAGGTGCTGGCGGGCAGCGGGCCCACGCCACACCTGGTGGTGGGCTACAGCGCCGATCTGTCGTGGGGCTCGCTGGGCCTGCGGGTGCGCGGCAGCCGCTGGCAGAGCGACGGCGCCGACGGCGGATCGAGCCGCACGCAGGCCGAGGTGGGGGCGGGCCTGACCCTGCAGCGCTTCATCGACTTCGAGCCGGTGAGCGTGTCCTTCGGGCTGCTGCTGGAGGGCACGCGGGTGTCGCAGGCCTTCGCCGCGCCCGACCGGCTCACC
>JAUHVS010000007.1 GCA_030424955.1 bacterium
CTCACCAACGTGGGCATCTTCACCAGCAACGGCGGCAACGGCGGCCGGGGGGGCACCGGCGGCGACGGCGGCGGTGGCCGCGCGGCAGGGGCCGGCGGCGCGCGGTTCGAGCTCAGCGGCGCGGGCAGCGTCGGTGGCAGCGGTGGCCAGGGTGGCCGCGGCGGCCACGGCGGCGGCGGCGGCGGCGGACCGTCCGTCGGCCTCGTGCGGGTCAACGGCGCGGCCCCCACGCTCACCAACGTGCAGTACACCCTGGGGTCCGGCGGACAGGGCGGCGCGAGCGCGGGGAACGCGGGGCTGCCCGGCCGCCGCACCAACCTGCTGAACCTGCCCTGAGGATCGGGTGAGCGGGCGGGCGCCCTGCGGCGCTCGCCCCCCCTCGTTGGGGTGTCCCCCACCCCACGCCGGGTGCGCGCCGGCTGAGCGACGGGCGTGCGCCGTGAGGCCGCCCGTCGCGCCGAGCCGGCCCTGAGCCGTCAGCCCAGCAGCCCCTGCACCGCGGCCTGGAAGGCGCGCCCCCGGTGGGCGTAGCTCTCGTACGCGTCGAAGGACGACGCAGCGGGGGACAGCACGACGCTGTCGCCGGCGCGCGCCGCGCCCGCCGCCTGCGCCACGCCCTGCGCCATGTCGCTGGCCTGGCTGGTGGGCACGCGGCCCTCGAGCAGGGCCGCGAGGCGCTCGCCCACCGGCCCCATCAGCACCACGTGCCGCGCGCGGGCCACCAACAGATCGGCGAAGTCGTGGAGCGCCAGGCCCTTGTCGAAGCCGCCCGTCAGCACCACCAGCGGCCCGGCCAGCGCCCGCAAGCCCACGCTCGCGGCGTGGGCGTTGGTGGCCTTGGAGTCGTCGTACCAGGTCAGCCCATCGCGCTGCGCCACGCGCTCCAGCCGGTGCGGCAGGCCCCGGAAGGTGGCGAGCGCGCCCGCCATCGCGTCGAGGGGCACCCCGAAGTGCGTACCCACCGCGAGGGCGGCCTGCGCGTTGGCGACGTTGTGCGGCCCCTGCAGCGCCAGCGCGGTCTCGGCCAGCCGCGGCGTGCCGGCGTGGGTCAGCCAGCCGTTCGACAGCCCCCACCCGGTGGGGGTCTCGATGGGGCCAAAGCCCACCTTCGCCACCCCCGACCGCACGGCGAAGGCCGCGACGGTGGGATCATCGGCGCGCAGGACCGCCAGATCGCCCGGGCCCTGGTCGGCCAGCACCCGCTCGATGCTCGCCGCCAGCCGCGCCGGGTCGTGGTCGAAGTAGTCCCCGTGATCGTCCGCGACGTTGGTGATCACGGCGACCCGCGGCCGCAGGTGCCCGCACGACCACAGCTGGAACTCGCTGATCTCGGCCACCAGCACGCCGTCGGCGCCCACGTGCCGGGCGCGCTCCGACAGCGGCGTCCCGATGTTGCCGGCCACCTCGACCGAGAAGCCGCCGGCCCGCAGCACGGCGCCGGTCATCAAGGTGGTGGTGCTCTTGCCGTCGGTGCCAGTGATGGCGACCAGGGGCGCCTCGGTCACCGACGCGGCCAGCTCGACCTCGGACACCAGACGCACACCGGCCGCCAGCGCGGCCCGCATGACCGGCAGAGACGGGCGCAGCCCCGGGCTGGGCACGAGCACCTCGGCCTCCCCCAGGTGGTTGCCCCCGCCGCGCACCTCGACCCGGTCGTCCAGCGCCGACAGATCCAGCTCGGCGGCCGCGCGGCTGTCGCTCAGCACCACCTGGGCGCCGAGATCCACCAGCAGGTTGGCCGCCGCGATGCCCGACCGCGCCGCGCCCCACACCGCGACGTGGCGGCCCTGCCAGTCGTCCGCGCTCACGCGGGGTGCTCGACGGCGTGCTGGTCGGCCCAGGCGTCGGCCATCCGGAAGAAGTCGTCGCCGCCGAAGAAGATGATCAGATCGCCGGGGCCCACCCGGGCCTCCAGGTAGGGCACCACGTCGGGGTTCTCGGGCACGAAGTGCACCGAGTTGCCACCCTTGCGGAGCACGTCCACGAACCACGGCGTGTCGATGCCGTCGATGGGGCGCTCCTCGGCCGCGTACATGGTGGTGATGATCACCTCATCGCAGCCGGTGAAGGCCTCGGCGTACTCCTCGCCGTGGTAGCGCATGAGCGTGAAGCGGTAGGGCTTGAACACGCACCACACCTTGTTGTGCGGCATGCGGCGCGCGCTCTGCAGCACCCGGCGCATGCCCGTGGGGTGGCTCAGGTAGTCCTTCACCAGCACGACGTCGCCCGCCCGCCGCACGGTGAAGCGGTTCTCGAGGCCCTGGTAGCTCTCGAGGGCCGCCTTCACGGTGGCGAAGTCCAGGCCCAGCGCGCCGATGGTGATGGCCAGCGCGCCCGCGGCGTTGTCGGCGTTGTAGTTGCCCGGGATCGGCAGGGTGATCTCGCCCAGCCGCGTGTCGCCGCGCCAGGCCACGAAGCGCACCTTGTCGCCCTCGTCCACCACGTCCCGCGCGGCGAAGTCGAGGGGCCCGTCGCCGGTGCCATAGGTGAGGTAGGGCCGGTCGATGCGCTCGGCCAGGGCGCGCACGCCGGCGTCGTCCCAGTTCAGCGCCAGGGTCTTGAGCTGCGGGTTGCCCTGCACGAAGGCCGCCATGGTGCCGACGATGTCGTCCAGGCCCTTGTAGAAGTTGAGGTGGTCCACCTCGAGGTTGTTCACCACCACGTGGTGGGGGTGCAGGTTGAGGTGGCTCTTGTCGCTCTCGTCCACCTCGGCCACGGCGTGCGCGCCCTGCCCCGCCCGGGCGTTGAGCCCGTAGTTGTTCAGCAGCCCCCCGATGACGAAGGTGGGGTCCAGCTCGGCTGTGAGCAGGGCGTGGGTGATCATCGCCGACACGGTCCCCTTGCCGTGGGTGCCGGTGACGCCGACGCTCTCACGGCCGGCCAGGCACAGGGCCAGGGTGTCCGACCGGTGGGCCTCGGGGATGCCCCGCGCCCGCGCGGCCACCCGCTCGATGTTGTCGGCGGGCACGGCGGTGGAGTGCACCACCACGTCCGCGCCGTCGACGTTCTCGGGGGCGTGGCCGATGACCACCGGGATGCCCAGAGCGCGCAGCCCCTCGGTGAGCTGGCTCTCCCGCACGTCGGAGCCGCGCACGGAGACGCCCTGCTGGTGCAGCACCCGGGCGACGGCGCTCACGCCGATCCCCCCGATCCCGATGAAGTGGTAGGTGGCGTCAGGCGACCAGCGGCGCGTGGACATGGGTCCTCCTCGGCTCGAAGCGCCGCGAGCATAGGAGCGCGACCGGGGCCACGCAACGGTCCCATGGCCCGGCCCCGCTGGCCTCGCTTGCCTCGCTGGGCCGCCTGCGCCAGAGTCTGCGGGTCTACCGACCCCCGATCGAAAGGAGCCGCCCATGCGCTCAACGTTCGCGGCCGCCCTGCTGGCGAGCCTCGCCCTCGCGGGCCTGCCTGCGTGCCAGGAGTATGCCGAGCCGAGCCTCACGCCGGCCCAGCTCAAGAAGGTCGACAGCCACCTGCTCAAGGCCGCGCCCACCCCGCAGCACCCCGTGGGCGCCGTCTTCGGCGATCAGCTGGAGCTCATCGGCTACGACCTCGACAAGGCCACCGCCAAGCCGGGCGACACCGTGACGGTCACCTGGTACCTCAAGGCCCTCAAGACGCCCATGGACGACACGATGCCCTTCGTGCACTTCCAGGCGCGGCCCAACGACCGCTCGGCGTGGCAGAACCTGGACCACCACCCCATCGAAGGCCTGCACCCCATCCGCAAGCTCAAGCAGGGCGAGATCGTCAAGGACGTGCAGACCTTCCAGATCAAGGACTCGTTCCCCAACGGGCCGGCCTACTTCTACTGGGGCCTGTGGCGTCACCAGGGCGACAAGAGCCGCCTGCCCATCGTCAAGGCCGGCACCGGGACCGCCGAGAAGGACCTGCGCCTGAAGCTTGACGGCCTCACCATCGAGGGCGGCAAGGCCCGGGGGAAGGTGCCGCGCTCGGCCCTCGCCATGGTGCCCAAGCTCGAGGCTGGCCAGGCCATCACCCTCGACGGCAAGCTCGACGACCCCGCCTGGCAGGCCGCCCGCCCCACCGCCTGGTGGACCAGCCCGGACGGCTCCGGCCGCCCCGGCCCGCAGACCCGCGCCCGGTTCCGCTACGACGATCAGTTCCTGTACGTGGGCGTCGAGGCCACCGACAGCGACGTCTGGTCGACCTTCACCGAGCGCGACAGCAACACCTGGGAGCAGGAGGTCATCGAGCTGTTCATCGACGCCGACGGCGACAAGAAGGACTACCTGGAGCTGCAGGTCACGCCCGCCAACGTGGTGTTCGACGCCAAGTTCGTCAGCTACCGCAGCGATCTGGCCAAGGCCCGGGCCTGGGACATGGCCGGCTTCAAGACCGCCGTGCACGTGGACGGCACCCTCAACCAGCGCGACGACACCGACAAGGGCTGGTCGGTCGAGATGGCCGTGCCCCTGGCCGAGGTGCCCGGCGCGGCCGTGCCGCCCAAGCACGGCGACACCTGGCGGGTGAACCTGTTCCGCTTCGACCTGCCCAAGGCCGGCCGGCAGGCGTCGGCGGCCTTCTCGCCGCCGATCAAGCCCGACTTCCACACCCTCGAGAAGTTCGGCCAGCTCCGCTTCGTGGATCCGGGCACCCGCAAGGCGCCGCCGCTGTCGGTGCCTGGCGCCCTGCAGCGGGCCCCCATCAAGCTCGCCCCGGGGCGGCTCAAGCCCCCGGTGCCCGAGGGCATGGCGCCCCCCAGCGCCGCGCCCGCGAGCCAGGCGGCGCCGGCCTCTGCGGCCCCCGCGAGCGCCGCCGCGGCGCCCTCCGCCGCACCGCACAGGTAGGGAAACGTCGCCAAACTTGACACCCTAACGCTGCCGTCTAGCATTGTCGGTGCGTGTAGGACACAAGGAGCGACGTACCGATGGCCGGTTCGGATAAGCGCAAGCAGAGCCTCTACTTCCCCGAAGACATGCTGAAGGAGATTCAGAACGAGGCGGCCCGTCAGGACCGCTCGCTCTCCTGGATCGTCCAGAAGGCGTGGAAGATCGCCCGCATCGAGATCCGCAAGTTCCCGAGCATCGAAGACCTGCCCGACGAGCCCGAGTGATCCACGGCGCGCGGGCGGTCGCCTGATGGGCCACCCGCCACGCCCCTGACCCTCCCCGCCGCCGGTCGCCACTGACCGCGTCGGCCAGCCTCTGCCTGTGGACGCGCCCTTCACGGACCCGCGCCGCACCCCCTGTCAGCGCCACATCGGCCCACCTGGACGCAGCCCGCGCCAAGGCGGACCCTGGCGGGCGGCCTGCGCGAGGCCTCGGCGGTGGTGACTGCGGGGGCGGCAGAGCGGGGGGACGGGCAGGCGGCGACGGGGCCCCGCGCCGCCGGTGCCGACGGCCGGGCCGGGGGGCCGGGCGGCCCCCGCCTTGTCAGCGCGGGACCTGAACGGTCACGAAGCGCAGATCGCGGTAGCGCACACCCGACGCGCCGTCGTCGAAGATGTAGGGGCAGCGCTGCTTGCCGTCCAGATCGGGCTGACCGGGATCGCGCCGGCAGTCGAAGGTGCCGGTCTCGGGGTCGATGAGCCAGATGGCCTGGCTGTTGGCGTCGGTGATGCGCGGCGACACGTACGCGAGCCGCTCCCCCGCTGCGTCCAGATCGAACCCGCGGATCTCCTGGTTGCTCCAGTGGTTGGCCCGGGGGTTGTTGGTGATGTTCTCAGGCGTGGCGCCCGCCACGTCCTTCGGCAGCCGCAGGATGTCGGTGTCGAGGCGGTTGCCGCCCCCACAGTTCCCGGCCGCCACGAAGTAGAAGTACGCCGAGTCCGCCGAGAACACCGGGTTGTACTGCACCTCGGTGAAGTTGTACGGCATGTCGCGGCCGCACGCGGCCTGCATGGGGTTCATCTCGGCCTCGAAGAGCTCGAACACCGTGGGCGGCGGCGGGTTGGGCCGAAGCTCCAAGATGTTGACCTTCCAGACGAAGTCCTCGGGCGTGAACGCCAGCAGGTAGCTCTGGTCGGGCGACATGCCCACCGGCTGGCGCCCCGAGAACGGGGAGCCCGTGCCGCCCTGGCTGCCGAAGGTGTGGATGGTGGACGACAGGCCGTTGGCGGTGTTGAACAGGTTGACGGTCATCGCCGACAGGCTGATGTCGAGGGCCACCACCGTCGAGCCCTGGTCCGCCACGCGGAAGCCGCCGTTGGCGCCGATGTTGCCGACAAAGGCCGGGCAGTTGCCGTCACCCTCGGCGCAGCCCCCGACGGGCTCCGACAGGATCTCGATGGTGCGGTCGGTGCCCATCGGCTGGCCCGTCTCGTACACGATGAGATCGCTGGTGAACTCGAAGCGGCGCACGTCATCGGCCACCACCCGCGTGGCGTCGACGCGGATCTGCTTGCGCACCACGTCCACGGGCGCGACCTTCAGGGTGAGATCGGTGGGATCCCCCTCGCCGCCGCGCCAGGCGATCCAGGTCATGTCGGCGTTGAGCACGCAGCCCTGCGCGCAGTCGATGCCCGCGCCCGCCGTGAGGTTGAGCTCTGCGTCCTCGTCGAAGTCGTAGACCACCAGGTCGGTGTTGAGCCCCGCCTGCTTGGTGTAGGTGAGCCGCAGGACCTCCTGCAGCTCGCCGCCGCCCGCGCCGCCGGCGCCGCCCGAGCCGCCCGCGCCGCCCGCGCCGCCGATGACGCCCGCGTCCTGCAGCGCCGCCCCGCCCCCATCGTCGCACCCGGTGAGGCCCACGGCGCCCGGCAGGGCCAGAGCGAGGGCAAGTGTCCGAAGCCGCATGTGTCTCCACCTCCCAATTGGTCGGCGGATCTTAGGGGGCCGCGCGGCCGTGGATCAAGCGCCGCCGTCGCCGCCCACCGGATGGTCGCAGTGGGTCGCGCGCGCGCCCTTCGGGCCGACGATGGCGACCTCGAGCGCCTTCGCGTGGGCCAGCCACGCCCAGCGGACCGCCTCAGGCACGCCGTGGGCCTCCAAGGTCTGCGCCAGGATCTGGTTGCGCCGGTGGAAGTGGCCGCGGCGGATGGGCTGCTTCGCGTGGGCCGCGCGCATCCCCTGCCCCTCATAGGTGACGTCGGTGGCCCCGAGCACCCGGGCGGTGAACTGCAGCTCGCGCTCGACGAGCCGGCTGCGGTCATGGGGCGCAAAGAAGTAGCCGATCATCGCGTCGGCATACACGCGGGCGTAGAAGTCCTCGAGGATGGCCCGCAGCCCGGCCTCGCCGCCGGCCTGCTCGTAGAGTGATGGCGTGGTGTTCATGGCCCGGACGGTACGGCCGGCCGGCCCCCCTCGCAAGCAGCCCGCACGGTGGCCCGCGTGGGCTGCAGCCGGCCACGGCCGCCCGTGGCCTCGTGGAAGTTCATCCGGAAGGGCTGGTCGTCGGGCCCCGGCGTCGCAAAGCTGTGCAGCGCCTCGGCCCAGCGCGCGAGCTCGCTGTGCGCCAGCGGGCGCGCCGTGCGCACCACCACCCCGACCCGCCAGGGGCCCTCGCGCCGCGGCGGCGCAGCCTCGGCGCCGCGCAGGGTGGCGAGGTCCAGCTGGCAGGTGCCCGTCGACGCCACCCGGCCAGCGGCGATCCAGCGCGGGCGACGCAAGGCGGTGATCGGGGGGACCTCCGCCGCGTCCGCCAGCCCCAGCAGGTAGCGCTCGATGGGCGCGTAGCCCACGGCGTCCCCGCCGTTGGCCACCTGCCCGGCCGGCCGCCCGCCCGGCCCGGTCAGCCGCCACTGCCCCGCCCCCAGCGCCTCGATGCCGCCGGGCTGCGCGCCCCCAAGCTGGCCCCCGACATCGGACGCGCCCCAGCCCGGCCGCGGATCCTGACCGCAGCCCGGGTACGCCCAGCGGTTACCGTAGACGCGCAGGATGCCGCGGAGCACCGCGGCCTGATCCAGCTGCCCGGCGGCCGGGTAGACCGCCGCCCCCTCCAGCGCGGGCCAGCCCGGCAGGTGGGCCGGATCGGCCCCCTCGGGGCCGGCGCGCCCCGCGATCCGCAGGGTGGCGCGATCCCCCTCGCTGGCCGTCGGCAGCCGCTCGTCAAACACCAACGCCAGGGTCCAGTCGGCATCGACGTGCGCACCCACGGCCTCGAGCGCCGCGGCGGTATCGGCTGGCCCGCGCAGCGCGGTGGCCTCGCCCGCCACCAGGTTCACGATGGCCCCGCGCACCTGGACGGCCCCACACCGGGCGACGGCTCGCGGCAGCGCCGGCTCAGGCGGCGCCCAGGCTGGCCGCGTGGCGCACCAGTCGGTCCAGGCCGCCTGGTAGCGATGGGCCAGGGTGCGCTGCACCGCCAGGTCGCGCTGCGCCTGGGCCGCCCGGTCGCGCCGCGCGTCCGTGCCCGCCTGCGACCCATAGCGGGCCCACGCCGCGCCCAGGGCGTCCCAGGCGGCCACCGTGGCCGCGGCGCGCTCGAGCACCGGACCGCACGGGCTGCCGAGGTGCCGGCGCAGGGCGTCGGCCGCGGCGTCGCGGCGCCGTGCGGCCGCCTCCAGCGCGCGCGTGGCCTCGATGACGTCCGCGCGCGCCGCGTCATGCCCGGGCGGCACCGAGGGGGTCGCCCGCCGCGCCTCCATGGCGCCGCAGCCCAGTACGGTGAGCCCGAGGCCCCATGCCAGGACCAACCCACCGCGGGCGCGGCGCGGAACTGGTGAAACAGACTGCACTTTTCGCGTCCCGTTGCCCCTCGTACCGTGGACCTGTATCTTCTCGCGCCCCAATACGTCGCGCACCGCTGCGGCGTCCACCTTCAGCAGCACGGAGCCCCCATGACCGCTCAATTGACCGCGCTGGTTCGCCTGCTGGCTGTGAGCGCGACCTTGCTCGGCCCGGTCCTGGCCGCCGCAGAGACGGCCGCCAAGGACGAGATCTACACGGTGCGCTACAGCTACGAGAAGTGGTCGCGCGCCGGCGCCAAGCGCTTCCTGCTGGTGCCCGTGCCCGCGACGGTCAAGCCCGGGACCCTGCAGGACCGCACCCGCGCGCTGTTCGCCGATCTGGTCGCCGCCAAGCGCAACACCTACGGGGACGCGCGCCTCGCGTTCCAGCCAGACGCCGCCACCACGGGCGTCGTCTACGTCTACCTGGACGCCAGCAAGGCGGCCTACAACCCCATCACCATGGCCGAGACGGTCTATACGTTCACCGAGAACGGGGCCAGCAAGGTGGTGTTCCCCAAGGTCCAGGCCGACGGCTGGACCCGCGCCGACGTGCCCTTCCCGGCCTACATGCTGACCCTGCCCCTGTGGCAGGCGCTGCCGCCGGCCCGCATGGGCGGGAGCCTCGTGAGCCTGCCCAACGGCAGCCTGCTCACCGCCGAGGCCGCCGTGAAGGGGCTGAACGACGGGGACGCGGCGCTCATCAACGCGGCCTGGAGCTACGTCGAGGCCGGCCCCGACGCCGCCGCCCTGGCCGCCGTGACCGCGGCCCCGCTGCTGAAGCTGAAGGACCTGCCCGCGCGCTTGCTGCCGGTGCTCAAGCGCGAGAACGAGGCCCTGCGCGCCGCCGCCATCGCCGGCCTGGCGGGCATCGACACCGCCCCGGTCAACGCAGCCCTGCGCACGGTCATGGACACCGACGCGTCGCCGACCCTGCGCGACAAGGCCGCCCTGCAGCTCAGCCAGTCGAAGGATCCCGAGGCCTCGGCCGCCGCCCAGTACCACGCCCTGCGCAGCAAGGACGCCAAGGTCGTCGCGGCCGCCGCGACCGCCCTGGGCCAGAGCAAGGTCAAGGAGGCCGGCGAGAAGCTCCTGTCGATCATCGGCCACCCCGACGAGGCCGTGCGCGCCGCCACCATCGCGAGCCTCGTGGCCCGCAAGGATCTCAAGGCGCTGGTGGCCCGCCTGGCAGACGCTGAGCTGGCCGCCGCCGTGCGGCTCGAGATCGCCCGCGCCCTCGCGGCCACCGGCGACAAGAAGAGCGAGCACGCCGCCCTGCTGCACCTGGCCACCCAGGGCAAGGGCGAGGACTCCGCCTCCGCCGCGGCCCGCCTGACGGCCTTTGACGAGAAGGCGACCTACAGCGCCCTGGCCGTGGCCGTGAAGCACCCCGAGGCCCCCACCCGCAAGGCCGCGGCCCGCGCCCTGGCGACCCTGGGCACGCCGGCCGGCCTGGCCCCCCTGGGCGACGCCGACGCCGATGACGCCGACACGGGCGCCGACATGCTCGCCGCCATCCGCACCATCTACGCGGGCCAGAAGCTCACCTTCGTGCTCAAGGGCACCAAGGAGAGCAACCCGGTCCTCCAGCGCTCGGCCGTGGCCACCCTCGGCGAGATGGTGAGCACGGGCAAGGTGGGCAAGGGCGACCGCAAGACCATCGTCAAGGCCCTCGACGCCCGCAGCAAGGACAAGGCGCCCCTCATCCGCGCCGCCGCGGCGCGCTCCTATGGGCTCATGCCCGACAAAGACGTCGCCGACAACGTGAAGACCCTGATGGCCGACGACGCCATCGAGGTGAAGCGCGCCATCGCCACCGCCCTGGCGAGCTACCCGGGGGCTGAGGCCAACAGCGCCCTCATCAACTTCGCCAAGACCAACGACGCGCAGCTTCAGGCGAACGCCATCGAGTCCCTGGGCAAGCTCAAGCTGGCCGAGGCCCTCGACACCGTGGTCACTCACCTGAACCACGACGACGATCGCGTGCGGCTGCAGGCCACCAAGGCCCTGGTAGCCATCGGCGGCACCCTCGACGCCGCCAAGCGCAAGCCGATGCTGTCGTTCTTCTCGGAGCGCGTGTTCGACAAGAACGCCGACGTGCGGATGCAGGCCGTCGCCGGCCTCGAGCTGGTCAACGATCCCCGCACCGTGACCGCCCTGGCGGCCCTGCTGCAGGACCCGGTGGTGCCCGTGCGCACGGCCACCCTGATGGCCATGGCCGCCACCGGCGACGCGTCGGCGGTGGAGCCCATCGCCACGGGCCTGGAGGACGACGACAAGGTGGTGCGGGCCGCGGCCATCAAGGCGCTGAGCGCGCTGTCGCGCAAGAGCGCGGCGCCCCTGCTCAAGGCCTACGCGGACAAGGAAGCCGACAAGGGGCTGGCCGACGCCGCCCGCAAGGCGGCCGCGGGCCTCAAGAAGGACTGAGCGGCGCGGCGGGCAGGCGCCGCACCCGCGAGCGCTGCCGTAGATCCCCCCGCCCCCTGTGACCCGCCCGGCTGTCCGAGCCGGGGTTGCCGGGGCACAGGCTGCCCGGGCACAGGCGGCCGGGGCACAGCCGGCCGGGCACACCGGCCCTCGCCTGGCGCCCCGGCTGCTCGCAGGCTCAGGGCTTCTTCAGCCGACGCAGCTTCTCTTCGAGCGCGCGGCGCTTCTCGCTCGACGCGCCCTCCCCCAGCCGGTTGACGGCGGTGCGGCCCCTGGGGTCGTGGCCCTCGGACTCCTCGAAGACCTCCAGCAGATCGTCATCGAGCACCTCGACGTCGCTCAGCGAGCTGGCGGGATCCTCGTCGGCGCCGGGCACACCCACCACCGCCGGGATGGCGGCCGCCTCGGCGGGGGGCGGCCCCGCGGGGATCAGCTGCGCGATCACCGGCGCCGGGGTCGGCACCCGCTTCACGGCGGTGTCGTCCGGGTCGTGGCCCCCGTCGAGCAGGCTGTCGGAGGGCGAGAACAGCGCCTCGGGGCTCGCAGGCGCGTACATGGCTGTCGCTGACTCAGGCGCGGGCTGCTCGGCCTCGGGCTCGATGGCGCTCGGCGGATCCGTGTCGAGGCTCTCGGGGCCGTCCGCCGGGGCGCCGTCGGGCTCAGGGCTGGGCGAGATCAGCGGCGCGTGGACCGGCTCGGCGGCGGCGGGGGGCGCCGAGGCCGGCCCCTCCCCCCCCGACCGGGGCTCAGCGTCAGCGGCTGCAGGCTCGGCCGGTGTCGGCTCGGCGGGCGCTGGCTCGGCGGGCGCGGGCTCGGCGGGCGCCGGCTCGGCGGGCGCCGGCTCGGCGGGCGCCGGCTCGGCGGCCATCGAATCCGCTGCCGCTGCCGCCCCGGCAGGCTCGGCCGCGCTGGCGCGAGGCATCGGCTGAGGGGCGCTCGGCTGGGCAGGCGGCGGGCTGTCATCCGTCAGCGGCTCGGGCGCCTCATCGGCGTCGGCCAGCGCGTCCCCAGCCTGCCCGGGCAGGCCGGGCAGCGCCACGGCGGCCTCCAAGAACCACGGGCCCTCGCGATGATCGAAGAGCGCGAGGATCTCGTCGCTCGCCCAGACCGCCTCGAGCACCGCGTCGATGGTGGCGAACCGCCGCTCCGCGGCGTCTTGGGTCATCTTGTCGAAGATGGCGTCCAGGGCGGTCGGCACCCCGTCGACGACCTCGCTCGGCAGCGGTGAGCGGCGGCCGGGCAGCTCGCCCACCAGCATCTCGTAGAGCATGATCCCGAGCGCGTACAGGTCGGCCTGCGGCCCGGCGCCGTGGCCCGGGCGGAACACCTCGGGGGCCATGTAGCCCACCGACCCGTAGCCGACGTAGGCCTGCCGCATGCGCCCGCCGTCCTGCTCCACCACCCGGGTGATCCCGAAGTCGGTGAGCTTGACGTTCCCGTTCACGTCGAGGAGCACGTTCTCGGGCTTCAGGTCACGGTGCAACACCCCCTGCGCGTGGGCCGCCTGCAGCCCCAGCGCGATCTGCACGAAGCAGCGCACCGCGACGGAGGCCGGCAGGGCCCCCTGGTTCAGCAGCCGGCGCAGGTCACCCCCCGGGGCCAGCTCCATGACGTAGTAGGGGGGATCGTGCTGCGGGTTCTGGTCCAGCAGCTGCACGATGAACGGGCTCGCGAGGCGGGCGTGGTCGCGCACGGCGAGCTCGAGCCGGCGGCGGATCTCCTCTTGCTGGTCGGGGCGGAACAGCTCGCGCACGCCCTCCATGAGCTTGATGGCCACCGGCCGGTCCACGCTGAGCAGCCGCCCCGCGTACACGGTGGCGAGCCCCCCGCCGCCGATGCGATCGAGCTTCAGGAAGCGCTGGTCGAGCCGCTCCCCGCGGCGCCGCGCGGGCGCCGGCGCCGCTGCGGTGGGCAGCCGGTCGCCAAAGTGATAGCGGGCGTCCCCCGCCAGGCCGCGCAGGCGCGCCCCGTCCCCCGAGGCGGCGGCCTCACCGGCCTTGGTCAGGGCCAGCAGGTTGCTGCGGCGATCGAGGGTGAGGAAGCCGTACTTCTCCAGAAACTGCACATACTCGGCGTAGCGCAGCGCCAGGCTGCGCTCCACCAGGCGGCGGATGTCGCTGATGTAGGGGCGGCGCCCCTCGGCGGCCTCCTCCTGCACCGTCTGCATGATAAGGCGGGCGTCCTGGACGACCCGCTCGGCGTTGGCGTCAGCAGCCATGGTGTTCCCCGAGTCAGCCTGCGGCCGCACGACGCTACTTGCCCCCTGGCGGGTGATCAAGTTCGCCCCACCCCAGCCGAAAGCGGGGGCCAGCCTCGGTCATGATCCCGCTCAGGGTCGCCACACCCAGCCGGGTGCCGACGGCGCGCAGCGCGTTGACCTCGGGGCCACCGACCCCTGCCTCCACCAGGGCGGTGGCCGCCGCCAGCGGATCGAGCCGAGCGGCGAGGAATCGACGGTCGCCGGGGACCTCAGCGCCTGAGCCGAGGGCGCTCACCATCCGCAGCGCGGCGTCCGGGCCCATGCCATAGGCGACGACGGGCGTCGACCCCAGGTGGGCCTCCGCAGCGCTCACCGCGACCCCGCCCCCGCCCAGCACCCACCGCCGAGCGCCCGGCGCCCCGACCTGGAGCGCGTCGGGGCCAAAGGGCGGCGCCCCCCAGCGCGGCCCGACGAGCAGGCCCGCCAGGTGAGGCGCCCCGGGCGCCCCCTCGCCCTGCACCCCCAGCAGCGCGGCCGCCATGCCCTGCGGCTCGCCCGCGCCGTAGCCCGAGGGCGGCGCAGGCAGCCACGCGGGGTCGGGCACCCCCACGCCGGGCAGCACGCCCAACAGGGCCGGGGCGATCACCGCCGGGTGGGCGAGCCGACACTGGGAGAGGGCGGCCCAGTCGCCTGAGGGGAACTGCGCGGGCGCCCACCCGTGCTGATAGCTGGCGGGCCACGGGGCCTCAGCCAGCGGGAGCGGGCGCAGCGCGGCGGCCCACCCCGCGCGCCCGGCCGCGGACAGCGTCACCGCGCCGGTCAGGACGGCGCCCTGGGTCAGGTCGAGGTCCAGGATCACCTCGGGGACGAGCGCCGCCAGCGCCGCCCAGCCAGAGACGCACGCGCTGACCACCTCGCCCGCCGCGGTCTGCGCCTCGACGCTGGGCAGCGCCAGCCCCAGCGCGCCGTCCACCGCCGCCTCCAGCGCCGCGACGCCGGCGGGCCGCACCACCCAGCGCACGGCGCCCGGCAGCGCGGCCGCCTCCCCCGACGCGCGCCCCACTTGGACGCGCGCCAGCGACGCCCCCACGGGCCCCTTCGCGTCGCTGGGGATTACGAGGTCTACGACGGCGTCGCTGCCCAGCACCCGCAGCACGACCAGCGCCCCGGCGTCGGGATCGCGGAACCACCCCCGCCAGCCCGCCGGCTTCGCGAGCGCCTCGGCCCAGGGGCCGTCGGGGAGCCACCCCAGCCGGTCGGCCAGCGCCGTGAGGCGACGCAGGAGGCGCTCGGTGTCCCGCACCCCCAGCCGGGCGCGGGCCTGCCAGACCGGCGGCCCATCGCCGGCGGCCGGTCGCCCCTGCAGGCGGGCCAAGAGCGCGCGCGCCAGGCCGGCGTCGTCCGCGGCAGCGATGTCGATCCGGATCACCTCTTCGGGTGCGACGCCCCAGCTCTGCCAGACCCCCTCCACCGGGCCCTGCACCTCGCCCAGGTCCACCAGCGCGTCGAGCAGGCCCTGGCGCGCGCGACGCCAGGCGGTCCCCAGCGGCCCGAGGGCGTCGAGCCGGCGCCCCAGCCGCGCGTCCAGGTCGGCCAGGCCGGCGTCGAGCGCGGTGGGGTTCACCCAGAGGCTCAGCCCCGCCGCGGGCAGCGCCCCCACAGCCGGTGGGCGGGCGCGCCCCGTGGGCGCAGGGGCCTCAAGGGGGCGGGCCCCACACCCCAGACAGCCAGCGATGAACAGGCAGAGCGGCCACCCGGCGGGGCGCAGACGCATCAGCGACCCCCCATGGGCGGTCAGCGCCGGCGGCGGAAGCGCAGCGCCACCAGGGCCAGCAGCCACCACGCGCCCGGCGCCGAGGGGCCCTCACCGGGGCGGGCCGTGCAGGCGTGCACCTCGTCCTTGGCGGCGAGGCCTTCTTCGATCTCGAAGGCCGCCACCATGGTGCGGCTGGTGTTGTTGGGGTTGACCACCGTCACGTCGCGGGGGCCGAGGGCGGCCTCGGGCTGCACCTGCAGCCGCCAGTACATCGCCGTGCGCGTGGGATCTTCGGTGTCGCTCACCAGCAGCGGGGCCTGCACAGGCGCCAGGCCCCCGCCGCGGATCACGAGGCTCGCGCCACAGGCGAAGTCGACGCCCTCGACCGCCAGGCTGACCACCTCACCGCGGCGCGCCACCGCCGGCAGCACCCGCACGATGTCGCCGATGATGCGGCTGTTGTCGGGGCACTCCCCCACGAAGCCGTCCGGCCCGGCCGCCCCGTTGCCGCCCGCCGCAGGGGGCAACACCTGGATCAACCCGGACGCCGTCGCCACCGTGCCGTTGGGGTTGCGGATGCTCACGTCGACGAGCCCCGGCGGCGTGTTGCCGGCCACCTGCACGAAGGCGCGCAGCCCCGCATAGCCCGGGTAGTTGGCGGCCGTCTCCACCACCTCGGCCGGCGCGACCTGCCGCAGGCCGTCGGCGCTGAAGGTGACCTCGGCGCCCGCCGCGAAGCCGGTGCCCCAGATCCAGAGCGCCGCGTTGCGGCCCGCGCGCACGGCGGGCGGCGACGCGCCCGTGATCTCGTCCACGTTGCCCATGCCGGGCACCGGCTGGGGCAGCTCTCCGGGCGGCACGATCTCAAAGAGCTTCGCGCCGGTGGCCGAGGAGCCGTCGGGGTTGAGCACGCTGATGTCGACGAACCCCGGGCGGGCGTCCGACGGGATCCGCAGGTAGTACTGGATGCCGTCGTAGACCTCGCCCCCGATACGCTCGACGCCGCGATGGACCTGGGCGGGCAGCGGCTGGCCCTCGAAGGCGGCCGGCCCCAGGCCCTCGACGTTGAAGCGCACCTCGCTGCCGCCGGTGAAGGACCGCCCCACCACCCACAGGTTCACCTGCCCGCCCTGCTCGCCATACCGTGGGCTGGCGCGGGCGATGACGTCGACGCGGCCGTCTTGAGGGTCGGGCGGCGGATCGTCCACGGGCGGATCGTCCACCGGGGGATCGTCCACGGGCGGGTCGTCCGGAGGATCCGCCGGGCCGGCGGCCCCGCCGACGATGGTCACCAGCCCGAAGGCCGTGACGCTGCGCCCGTCGGGGGCGGTCACGGTCACGTCCCGCGGCCCGTTGCTGGCAGCCGGGTCGATGACGAAGTAGAAGACGATGCCGTCCCCCAGGCCCCGGTCGATCCGCTCCGCCTGTGGCACCACCTCGGGGGCGCGCTCATGCGGCAGCACGCCATCCCCGCTGACGGTGACGGTCGTGCCGGGCACAAAGCCCCGGCCCACGATCCACACCGCCGCGTTCTGGCTGCCCGCCTGGTGCTCCGTGGGGCTCGCGGACGTCACGGCGTCCACCGCCCCGGCGACGCCGCTCCACGAGAGGCCGCACAGGCACACCGCCAGGGCGGCGAGGTGGCGGCGTGCGATGTGATGTGCGCTCATCGAGTCGCCCTCCTTGAACAGCAGCAGTCTAGCAGAACCGTCGCCGGTGGCTCACGGGCTCGCCGGTCGCCCAGCGGGCGCAGCGGCCTCCGGGGCCACACCACGGCGGCGGGCCAGGTGCTCCAGCGGCTCCGGGTTGACCAGCACCGCGTGCCGCGCCTTGAGCCCCATCACCAGCTTCGACAGTTCCAGGCGGCGGACGTCGGGGGTCACCCGCTCGCGGATGGACGCCTCGACCGCCGAGAGCGGCTCGTCCTTGGCCGGCACCACGTCATCCACCAGGACGACGTGCCACCCGAACTGCGTGGGGAAGGGCGGCGAGATGTCACCCTTCCCCAGCTTGAACGCCTCGTCCGTGAACGCCTCAGCGAAGGCCCCCTTGCGCGCGAACCGCCCCAGGCTCTGCGGCATGAGCACCAGGCCCGCGGCCTCGGTGGCCGTCCGGAACCGCTCGGCGCGCGCCAGGAAGGCCTCGCGATCAGCGGGCGGCGACGCCACCAGATCCGCGTGGATCTGCCCGGCGAGGTCTCGAGCGACGGCGTCCAGCTCCGGCGCCGCCGGCCGCTTGGGGCTGTCGCCGGCCTTGTGCGCCACCAGGATGTGCACGCCATCGCGCAGCTCCGGGTGCGTGAAGAAGCTGCGGTTCTTCTCATAGGACTGGCGCACCAGCGCGTCGGGCACGGTCTCGGCCCGCCAGGTGTGCGCAAAGGTCTTGCCCAGGTACACCCGCACCAGCGCCGAGCGCTCCGCGTCGACGGCCTCGGGCGCCGTCGCCAGGCCGGCGACCTGCGCCTGCTGGGCGAGCAGCTCGAAGTCGATGAGATCCTGCACCAGCGCTTGGGGCGCGCGGCCCTCGCGGCCGGCGGCGTAGGCGCGCACCCGGCCGGCCGTGATCTGGATGGGCGCCAGCGGGCCCTGCGCTCGGCCGACCACGTGGTCATCCGCGATCTCGGCGCGGACCGGGCCGCTCGCCCACACCAACACCCACAACCACCAGCTGCTCATGCGTCCTCTCCCGTCACGCGGCGCCGGTCCAGGGCCAGCAGCTCGACGCCCAGGCGGCCCACGCCCAACAGCGCGAAGACCAGCAGCGCGCCCGCCAGATAGTCTCGGCTGGCCAGCGCGAGCACGGCCCGCCAGGCCAACGGCCCGACGCCCACCACCGCCAGCAGCCCCAGGGCGCGCTCAGCGCTCACGGCGCGAGCCCCCAAACCAGAGCCAGCGCCCCGGCCACCGCCGCGGCCCACGCCACGGCGACCGGCCGGCTCGCCCACCGGGGCGGCGTGGGCGCCGCGCAGCCCGCCGCAAACACCAGGCCGGCCCCAATCCCAACCGCGGTCACGCCGGCGAGGGCGCGACCGGGCGCCGGGGCCCAGGCCACTGCCGCGGCCGCCTGCCCCCCCGCGGACACCGCCGCCGCCGCCACGGCGGCCAGGGCCCAGCCCGCCACCCAGGCTGGGACCAGACGCCGCGCAGGCAGCGGCCGCGCCACGGTGATCCACGCGAGGTCGAGCGCAGCGTCGGGGTCGACCGGCCGGGCCCCCGGCAGCGCGACCGCCAGCCAGGCGGCCGACGCCAGCAGCGCGCTCCACGCGGGCGGGCCCAGCCAGACCGCCGGCGCCGCCCACAGCCAGCCCGCCGGCACCCCGAGGATCAGCCACGCGGGGTGCCGCCAGCGCGCGTGGCCCACGCACGCCAGCGCCACGGCCCCCGTCGCCGCGAGGGCGCTGCCGGACGAGATCTGCTGCTGCGCCCACGGCCCCAGCACCCACGCGCCGTGGCCGGCGAGCCCCGCCGCCAGCAGCGCCCACCGGCGGGGGGTTGGGGTCGCGCTCACGGCACGAAGGCCCAGCGGTAGCGGTGCCAGCTGTCGCCACGCCGCAGATCGATCTCGAGCCGATCCGCGCTCCGCGCCTTCTCCCAGGCGGTCATGAACTGCTCGGGCCGCTCGATGGGCAGGCCGTTGACCCGAGTGACCACGTCACCCGGCCGCACGCTCTCGCTGCCCGCGAGGGGCGAGTCGCTGTGGATCTGCACGATCTGGAAGCCCGCGAAGCGGCCCGCGGCGTCGAAGGCCGCCTTCACCCGCAGGCTGGCGATGAAGGGCTGAGGGCCGCGGGCGAACACCGCCTGCGCCGCCGCCTTCGACAGCTTGCCGTCGATCACCTCACCCGCGAAGGGCGCCACCGCGGCCCCTTTGGGGGCGCTGAGGGCGTCGGCGGGCGAGCAGAGCGGCGCGAGCAGCACCGCGGCGAACAGGGCGTGACATGGGGCGCGCATGGCCCGGACTCTACTGCTCAAGCGGGCTGGAGCGAAAGCCGCTCGACCACCGCCGCCAGGCAGTCGGCGTGCACCGCCTCGACGCTGCGGGTGCCGTCGATGATGGCCAGCGGCTGGTCGGGGTGCGCAGCGACCGCCGCCTCGTACCCGTCCGACACCAGACGCTGGAAGGCGTCGACCTCATAGATCTCGGCGGCCTCGCCCCGGCCCGCGCGGCGCGCGGCGCACACCTCGACGGGCACCCGCACGTACAGCACCAGGTCCGGCCGCCGCATGGGCGCGTTCATCGCCGCGACCCAGGCCGGGTCGCACTCCACGCCCTGGTAGGCCAGGCTCGAGTAGACGTAGCGGTCGCAGATGACGTCCTCCCCCCGCGCGAGGGCCGGCTCGATCTCGGTCGCCAGGTGGTCCGCGCGATCGGCCACGAACAGCCCCGCGACGGCGCGGGGCGCCAGCCGCCCGCCCGTCCGCTCCGAGAGCTGGCCGCCGAGGGCCTGGCGCAGCAGCCGGCCGATGGGCCCCGCGCTGGGCTGGTGGGTCTGGTGGACCCGCCGCCCATACGCCGTGAGCGCCTGGGTCAACAGGGCCGCCTGGGTGGTGGTGCCCGCCCCGTCCAGGCCCTCGAAGACGATGAACACGCCGCCCGACCGCGGCCCTGCCGGGGCGGGTGGCGGCGCGGGCGCGGGGGTCTGCCGCCGCGCCCAGAACCGCTCGACGGCCGCGCCGTGGGCGGGCGCGCCCCACTGCTCGCCGAAGATGTGGGCCTCCAGCGCGCCGTGCGCGGCCTCGGGCAGATCGGCGTCATCCACCAGCCGCTTCAGGCCCGCCACCGCCGCCGGATCCCGGGCGGCGAGGGTCTGGGCGAGGGCCACTGCGGCCGTGCGCGCCCGGTCGCCCGCCGGCGCGACCCGGTCCACCAGCCCCAAGGAGAGGGCCTCTTGAGCGGGCACCGCGCGGCCGCTCCACAGCAGGTCCAGCGCCCGGGCGCGGCCCACGAGGTGGGTCAGCCGCCGCGCGCCACCCCAGGCCGTGGTCACCGCGAAGTCGATCTGCCGGAAGGCCAGGTAGGCGTCCTCGCAGGCCACCCGCAGATCACACGCCAGCGCGACCTCGGCCCCGCCGCCGATGGCGAAGCGATCGATGGCCGCGATGGTGGGGACCGGCAGCGCGGCCAGCTGCGAGAGCACGCCCTGCATGGTGCGGGCCATCTCGGCGCCCTCGGCCGCGCTGTCCAGGGCGCCGAGGGCGCGCAGGTCGCCGCCGGCGATGAAGCGGCCGCTGCCGCCGCACAGCACCACCGCCCGCACCTCGGGATCCTGCGCCACGGCGGTGAGGGCGGCCGCCAGGGCCTGCATGGTGGCCGGCGCCAGCGCGTTGCGCTGCCGGGGCCGGTCCACGACGATCACACGGACGGCGCCCTCGCGGGCCACGCGCACCTCACCGCTCACGGCGCAGCCTCCTCGTCAGATGGCGGCGTCGCCGGCGGCGTGGCCGTACGCGCCCGCCGCGCCTGGGCCTGCGCGATGAGCGCCCGCACGTCCGGGGCGTCGTGGTTCGCCAGCAGGCTGAAGAAGTCGTCCACCCGCTCGCCGCCCACCACCGACAGCGCGTCCACCACCGCGCGCAAGAGCTCGCGATCCCGCGGATCGGCCAGGCCGATCAGCGCCTCGGCCGCCCGCTCGTCGCCGATCTCGGACAGCGCGCCGACGACGCGGAGGACGATCTCGCGCGACGTCTCGGTGGCCGCGTGGGCCGCCAGCGCGGGCACGGCCGAGGTCGCGCGCAGCTCAGCCAGGCGGTCCACCGCCGCCCACCGGACCTCGGCCGAGGGGTCGCTCAGCGTCGCCACGAGGGCCACCGGCGACAGGGCCAGGCTCTTGCGGCGGGCGGTCAAGCTCGACTGGACGGGCGCGAAGGCGGCGGTGGCCTGCGCCGTGAGGACCGCGGCCAGGGCCTCACCGCCGGGCGTGAAGGGCGCCTGCGCCTCGCCCTCGAGCCACACGTGGCTGGCCTCGGGCCGGTCGGGCGGGCGCAGCTCGATCTCGACGCCCCAGTGCGCCTTGGCCGACCCGGCCGCCTCGGCCGCCAACAGGCCGGTGCCATCGGTGAGGCCGTAGGTGACGCGGGCCGCCACCTCCACCCGCCAGTCGGTGTCGGCCGGCGGGGTGTCCAGGGTGAGGCCCGCGCCCGTCAGGCCCTTGCGCGCGATGGCCTGGAGCGCCGCCTCGGCGAGGCCCGCGGGCTTCAGCGCGGCGGGCGTGCCGTCCACCACGGTCAGCGCCGTCACCACCAGCCGAGCGGCCGGCGGGGGCGTGGCCGCGTCGGGCGCGGGGGCGCTGTCCTTGCAGCCACCCGCAGCCCAGAGGCCGACCAAGGCCAGGAGGCCGAGCGCCGGGCGCGCCGCCGACCCCATCACAGGCACCGCGCCGCACCGGCCTGCGCGGCCGCCGCCTCGTCCGCCCAGCCGAAGCCGCTGAACAGCGCGGCCGCGGCCTGGTAGTCCCCCACCGCCCGGCGAGGGTCCAGGGGCTCCGTGAAGGCGGCGCGGGCGGCGAGGTGACCCGCCTGGTGGTAGGGCGACTGCAGGGTGAGCGCCAGCTCGGCCATCTTCGCGAGCGCAACCTGCGCGCCCGTCCGGTCGTGGGTGAAGGTGAGCAGCCGCACCTGGGTGTCGAGCACCTCGAACAGCAGCTCGGGCACCGCCGCGGCCTCGGCCCGGGCGCGGGCGGCCCGCACGGCCAACAGGGTCGCGTCCAGATCGCCGGCGGCCGCGTGGGCCGAGCCGAGGGCCATCCACAGGTGCGCCGCCCAGTCGTCGGGCACCCCCGCGCCGCACGCGCGGGCCACGGGCTCGGCGAGGCTCGACGGTGGCGCGTCGGGCGCGGCCACCGCGGCGAGGCGCTGGGCGTCCGCGTGATCCGCCACCGGCAGCCCGCCCGCCACCCGGGAGAGGGGATCGCCCGCCAAGGCATCCGCCACCGCCGCCGCCAGCGGCGCGGGCAGCGGGCCCCCGTGCCGGGCCAGCGCCGCTGCCCAGACCGGGCTCAGCGGCGCGCCGTGGGCCGCCGCGTCGGCCACGCCGCCCGGGCCCGACGCCCACAGCGCGACCATGCGCGCCCGATCGGGGTGGATGGGCTGGCCCACGAAGTTGCCGACGTAGCCCGAGCGCACGAGGCGCGAGAAGTCGTCGTAGCTGGCGGGGGGCTGGCTGGGGGTCAGCGCGTCGACGAAGAGCAGCTCTGCCACCCGCCCGTCGGCGCGCCACGCTTCGAGCAGCTGAGGGTTGGGGCTCGGCTCATCGGAGGCCCCCGCGGCGAGCACCACGATCCGCCGCCCAAACTCCCGGAAGAGCTGCGGCGCGAAGGTGGCCAGGCGCTCCAGGGCGCGCAGGTTCTCGACCATGACGCCCACCCAGGTGGCGGTGCGCTTCAGGGCGCGGCGCTGGCCCTCCAGCACCTCGAACTGCCGGGCCGGATCGTGCTCGGCGAAGCCGTCGATCAAGAAGAGCAGGTCGTTGAAGTGGTCGCCCTGGTGGTCGAGGATCTCGCGGGGCAGCGGGCGCTCCATGGTGGAGGTCACGCCCTGCACTCGGACGCCCAGCGCGCTGAGCCCCTCGGCCATGCGGCTGCGGGCGCCCTTCCCTGCGCACAGCACCAGGCAGAGCCGCGGCTCGGCCCCCGCCCGCCGGAGCCAGGCCGCCCACTGCTCCACGTGGTGATCGATGCCCCGGCGAGGCGCCGCGGGGGGCGCGCTCCAGGCAGAGTGCAGCAGACGGGTGGGCAGGGACATGGGCACCCTCGACGACGCAATTGCGGGTGTGGTACCAGATGACTGTCAGACCTGAAAGGTCGTGACCCGCTCGGGAGGCATCATGCGGACAGTGCTCTTCGTCTCCGCGCTCGTCGCGTTCAGCGGGCTGCCCGCGCTGGCGGCGCCCCCGGGCGCCACCAAGAACACCGCCAAGCGGCGCATGCCCTATCTGGGCGTGTCCCCCGGCACCAACGACTACCTGCCCCGCACCCGCGGGTCGAAGCGGGTCGTCACCTGGGTGGGCTTCCAGATGGTGGGCGAGGGCGGCCGGGTGTTCATCCAGTCCAACGAGCCCCCGCTCTACAACCTGGTGCCGGGCGCGCCCGACGAGATCATCATCGACGTCAGCGACGCCCGCCTGCGCACGCGCAACGACAGCCGGCCCCTGGAGACCGGGTGGTTCCCCACCGCGGTGGCGGGCATCGACGCCCAGCAGCTGCCCGGCCCCACCACCCGCGTCATCATCAAGCTCCGCGAGGTGGTGGGCTACGACCTGCGCCAAGAGGGCAACTACCTGCTGCTCGACTTCCGGCGCCCCACCCAGCCCATCACGCCGCCCGCCCGCCCGCAGGGCTGAGGCCCCGGCGGCCGCGCCGGCCCCGTCTGCCTCAGGGGACTCGGCGGCCGCCCAGGCGGTGAGCCCTCGGGCAAGCGACCCCCACCGCCAGCCGTCTCAGCCGTCAGACCTTCGGGCGGCGGATCACCCGGTGCTCGCCCAGCAGCGCGTAGTCGCTGCCCCCAAGCCGACCCAGCGGATCCAACATGCGGGCGTCGATGTGCCCGCGCGCGTCCACGGCGTCGTCGCGCACCACGATCAGCTCAATGCGGCCCAGGATCATGCGGTTGGTGATCTCGTCGCCGTCCTTGATCTCGATCACGTCGTGCAGCGTGCACTCGATCACCGCAGGCGCCCCGCCGACGCGGCTGGGCTTGACCCGCTCCGCCGGGACTGAGCGCACGCCCGCCGCGCCGAACTCGTTGACCACCGGCGGGTACTCGCCGCTGGTCTGCACCATGGCCTCGGCCATGTGGGACGGCACCACGTTGATGACGAACTCACCGGTGTCGATGATGTTGCGGGCGGTGTCCTTGGGCCGGCCGTCGCGGGTGTTGCCGACGCAGATGCTCACCAGCGGGGGGCGCCCGCTCACGCCCGAGAAGAAGCTGAAGGGGGCGAGGTTGGGGATGCCATGCACCGACAGCGTGCTCACCCAGGCGATGGGCCGCGGCACGATGGTGGCGGTCATGGCGAAGTAGACGTCGCTGGGCGACGCCTCCCGCGGATCGATGCGCATGGGGCTCCTCCTGAGCTGAAGGCCGAGGCTTCGGGCGCCATCCTACGGCGTGCACCCGACGGGCACGAGCCAGAAGCCGTCGCCCCGCCCGTGGTGTAGATTCCCACCGTGCCGCTCGCGCTCCTGCTCCCGCTGCTGCTCGCGCCGCCCACCGTCGACTGGGCGGCGGATCGCGTGGAGGTGCGCCCAGGCGAGGTGGTGCTGTCGGCCCCCCGGCTCACCCACCCCCGGGGCACGGCCACCGCGACCCGCGCCACCCGCACGGCGACCGCGGCCTGCCCCACGGGCGCGTGGGCGGTGACGGGCCCGATCCACGTGCAGGGCCCCCAGGGCACCGCCGACGCCCGCGCGGCTGAGGGCTGCGACGCCGAGCGCTGGCAGCTCTCGGACGTGCGGCTGGTGGCGCCTCGCTTCGCCCTGTCGGCGGCGCGGCTGCGGCCCGAGGACGGCGCGCTGCGGGCCGACACCGTCTACGCCACGGGCTGCGGGTGCGCCGATCCGCCCTGGCACGTCACCGCCGACTGGGTGCGCCTGCGGCCCGGCGACGGCGCCTGGGCGGGCTGGCCCGTGCTGTGGCTCGGCGGGGTGCCCGTGGCGACGGCGCCGGTGGGCTACCTCCCCGTCGGCGGCCGCCGCACCGGCTTCCTCGCGCCCGTGCTGGGCGTCGACGGCCAGGACGGCCTGCACGGGCGGCTCCCCTTCTTCTGGGCCCCCACCGACCAGCTCGACCTGACTTTGGCCCCCGGCTGGCGGCAGGGCCGGGGCCCCACGGGGCGCGCCCGGCTGCGCTGGGCCCAGGCCGCCGACGACGACGGCGACTGGGAGGCCCGCGGCCTGTGGGGGGAGGGCGTCACCGCCGAGGGCGGGGGCAGCGCCACCTGGGGCCCGGCCCGCCTGGCGGCCGCGGGCACCTGGTCGTCGAGCCGCGCGGCCCGCCTGGCCCAGTTCCGCGGCCTGCAGGCCCGGGCCCGCGACCACCTGCGCCTGGACGCGGGGCTGGCCAGCGCCGGCGCGAGCGGCGGCGGCGGCCTGCGGGCCACCACCCTGGAGGATCTGCGCCAGCCCGCGGGTCAGGCCCGCGCCCACTGGACCGAGGCCTGGCTGGGCTGGCGGGCGCCCGCGCTGGGGGGCCGCCTCGCGCTGGACCTGGTGGCCCTGGAGCGCCTCGGCGGCCCGAGCGACGGCCCCATCGGCGATCTGGCGCTGCGCCTCGACCGCCCCGTGTGGCTGGGGCCCCTGCGGCTACGGCCCGTGCTGGGGGTCGCGACCGTGAGCCACCTGGGCGCGAACGGCCGCAGCCAGACCCACGTCGCCTGGGCCGCCGCCGAGGCCGCGCTGTCGGTGGCCCGCACCTTTGCGGGGGGCACGCGCCACG
>JAUHVS010000697.1 GCA_030424955.1 bacterium
GTGCGGCACGTCCATCGGCGCGCTCAACGTGGCGGCCACCGCGGCCGCGGCGCACCAGCCGTCGGTGGGTATCCGCCGGCTGGCCGAGCTGTGGCGCAACCTCGAGCTCGACGACGTGCTGCAGATCGGCCTGGGGGATCTGGCCAAGATCCCCATGTGGCTGGCCGGCCGCGCCAAGCGCGACAGCGTGTTCCCCGGCGAGCCCATCAAGCGCATCCTCGACGAGGCCATCGACTGGCCCCGCATCCACCTGAACCTGGCCGAGGGGCACCTGGACGCCGTCACGGTGTCGTGCACCCAGGTGCCCACGGGCAAGACGGTGGTGTTCTACGAGACGGCCGATGGCCGGCCCCGGCGGCTGTCGCGGGACCCCCACGTGCGGCCGGTGCAGGCGCGGCTCAACGCCGAGCACTGCCTGGCGTCGGCGGCGATCCCCTTCGTGTTCCCCGCGGTGCCCATCGACGGCATCCCCTACGCCGACGGCGGGCTGCGGCAGAACACGCCGCTGTCCCCCGCCCTGCGGCTGGGCTCGACCCGGCTGCTGGTGGTGGGCATCGGGCACGAGAAGTCGATGGAGCACGAGCAGCAGATGCCCGACTGGAAGCGCCGGCTGTCGAGCCCGGTGTTTCTGCTGGCGAAGGTGCTCAACGCCCTCATGCTGGACCACGTGGACTACGACCTGATCCGCCTGGATCACGTCAACCGGCTGCTGTCGGACGGCGAGCTGGTGTTCGGCGAGCAGTTCATCAGCCGGCTGAACACGATGGTCGCGCCCATCCGCGGGGCGCGGTACCGCAAGGTGCCCCACGTGGTGCTGCGGCCCAGCCAGGATCTGGGGCGGCTGGCGGCCGAGCATGTGCGCAGCGGGCAGCTTCGCTCGCGGTCGGCGGTCACCAGCAAGGTGGTGCGGCTGATGGCGCGCATGGAGCACCCCACCGAGGCCGATCTCACCAGCTACGTGCTGTTCGACGGCGGCTACTGCGACAAGCTGCTGAACCTGGGCATCGAGGACGCCGCCGCGAAGCGCGACGAGCTGCTGCGGTTCTTCGAGGGCGCCGCGCTGGACGACCTGAACGAGGGCGAGGGCTGACGGCCCCCACCCGGGCCAGGATCAGCCCCGCCTCCCCTACTCCGCCGGGGCCCGCTCGGGCTCGCAGCGGATGACCTCGCCGCGGAGCTCGGGGGTGTCGCCCCCGCGCAGGATGAGCGGCAGCGGGTTGTTGAACCGCGACACCGGGTAGTCGCCCAGGATGGTGCCCTGGTCGTCGGCCGCCACCCACTGCAGCACGTTGCCGTCCCGCGAGGGCCGCCCCCAGAACGAGGCGTCGGCGGCCGTGCGGTGGCCCACCGTGAGCGCCACGGGCTCGTGGGCCGACAGGCTGGCCATGCGCGGCCAGCGGGAGCCCGGGGCGTCCCACCAGCCCAGGCCGTCCACCCACACCTGCACCTGGGCGTCCACCACCCGCGCCGCCCAGCCGCCGCCCACCACGGGGGGCTGCACCGGGTACTCGCGGGCCAGCGGGCTGGCGTCCACCAGGGGCTCGACCCCGGGCGGGAGGGCGTCGAGGGCCTCGAAGCCGTCATCGCCCCAGGTCCAGTGGGCCAGGGTGTAGGCGTCGCCGGTGGCCACCAGCCAGGCGGGATCGGCCGCGGCCGGGTCCTCGAGGCGGCGCACCCACGCAACGGGGTCGCCGGGGTACGGGCGGGCCACGGGCTCGGCCTCGGGGCCGGCCACGTCGTAGGCGGTGTCGCGGCAGAACACGCGGGCGGTGGGCACGGCGTCGCCCCGGGCGCGCAGGGTCACGCCGAGGGCCTCGTCGCAGGGGATGGCCGTGCGCGCGCCGCGGGGCGGCGAGACGCTGTCGTCGAGGCCCTGGGCGCCCACGTACCACAGCAGCACGGGGCCGGTGGCGGCCTCGCCCAGCGCCACCACGCGGCTCTCGGCGTTGGCGGCGCCGTGCAGGGCGAGCACGTCGGGCCACTCGACGGTGGCCTCGGCGTCGGCGCTGTCGACGCCCAGGGTCAGGCGGCGCAGGGCCACGGTCTCGTCGCTGCGGGTGATGAGGGCCAGCCGGCCGTCGCCCACGCCGGCGTACCAGGCGCCGTCCACGCGGGCCGACAGGCGGGCGGTGGTGGCGCGGGCGTTGGTGGCGCAGCAGCGGCCGTTGGCCGGCGCGCCGTCGCAGTCGAGGTCGCTGGGGCCGCAGTCCTCGGGCAGCACCACCGTGGCGCACTCGGCGCCCTCGCCGGCGGGCGGGGTGGCGTCGGGCACGTCGGCCAGCTCGACGTCGCTCACCACGGGGCGGCCGTCGGCGTCCCAGCGCAGCAGCACGGCCACGCCGGGGCGCGCCAACACATAGGTGGCGCCCAGGGTGTCGTCGGCCACCGGGGCGACGCTGCGGCGGGCGCGGTCGAACTCGAACCACCACAGGTAGCGGCCGTCGGGCTCGCCCACGAGCGCGAGCTGGCCGCCGCGCACGGGGGGCAGCCAGGTCACGCCGTCGGTGACCGGTGTGAGGGCCCGGGGCGTGCGGTCGGGGGCGCCGGGCAGGCCCGACCAGGTGACCAGCTCGCCGTCGATGAGATCGGCGAAGTAGAGCTGCTTGGGGGCGCCCATGGCCCGGGCGCCGGCGCGGGCGCCGCAGGCCCAGGCGTCGCCCAGGCCGTCACCGTTGAGCACGGCCGCGCACTGCCCGCTGTCGAAGCCGAGCACGAACTCCGCGAGCCCCGCCGTGAGGTGCCGGGGGTCGTGCATGCCCGCGGTGTCGAGGGTGCGCGGGTCGTCGGGGGTGTCGTCCACGCCGGCGTCGGCGTCGGGGTCCACCACCGGGGGCTCGCCGGGCAGGGTCAGCGTGCGCCACGCCAGGGCCGACGCAGCGTCGGGGGCGCTGCGGCCCAGCAGCACCACGCGGCCGTTCACCTCGGCCAGCCGCGCGGGCAGGTACAGGTCGGTGTCGATGGGCGTGGGGTCCTGGGCGCTGAGGTCGTAGGCCCGCAGGGCGTCGTTGGGGCCGTCGGCCAGCACCACCCAGATGGGCTCGGGGCGGGCGCGGGCGCCCACTAGCGGGCCGGTGTAGCCGTCGGGCACCGCGAACAGGCGCTCGGGCTCGCCGGGCGCGCCCTGGCTGTCGATGCGCAGGCGCCACAGGGCGCCCTCGGCGATCCAGGCCACGCGGGTGTCGCCGCGGGCGGCGAGCAGGGCCACCGAGTCGGGGCCGGCGGGGCCGGGCGCGACGCCGCCGTCGGGGGGCAGCGCGTCGCCCATGGGGCCCTGGTCGGGGCCCCCGTCGGGGACGCCCCGGTCGGGGCCGACGGCGCGATCCAGGCGCACCCGAGCGTCGGTGGGGCGGGCGTCGCCCCCCGCGTCCGTCGGGCGGGCGTAGTCCGGGGGCACAAAGGGCTCGGACGGATCGGCGTCACACCCGGTGAGGGCGGCGAGCAATAGGGCAGCGGCGAGGGTACGCATGCCGTCCGTATACCTGATCGGCGGCCGTCTGGGCGACCGCGCACCGCGCGGTGCGTGACCACGGGC
>JAUHVS010000698.1 GCA_030424955.1 bacterium
CGCCTCCGCCGATCTGTTTCGCGACGGCTTCCACCTCAACGAAGAGGGCATGCGCGCGCAGCGGACCCTGTTCGCCCGGCGCCTGAAGGCCGCCGAGGAGACGCGCTGACGTGGTCTTCACCACCCCCCAGTTTGTCGCCTTCTTCCTGCTGTTCTTCGGGCTGTGGGTGGCGCTGCCCCGATCGACCCGCAAGCCCCTGCTGCTCGTGGGCAGCTACCTGTTCTACGGCAGCTGGAACCCGCACTTCCTCTGGCTGATCCTGGGCTCGACCGCCCTCGACTTCGCCGTCGGCGGGGCCATCGCCCGCAGCGACAGCGCCCCCCGCCGCCGTCGGCTCGTCACCCTCAGCGTGGTGGCGAACCTTGCGGCGCTGGGGGTGTTCAAGTACTTCAACTTCTTCGTGGATTCGGCCATCGAGGCCCTGGCCTGGTTCGGCGTGGACGCGAGCGTCCCGGTCTTGCAGGTGGTGCTGCCCGTGGGCATCAGCTTCTACACCTTCCAGACCATGAGCTACACCATCGACATCTACCGCGGGCAGGTGAGCCCCACCGCGTCGTTCATCGACTTCGCGCTCTACGTCAGCTTCTTCCCTCAGCTGGTCGCGGGCCCCATCGAGCGCGCGAGCCACCTGCTGCCGCAGCTCGCCGATCTCAGCCGCAAACGCGCCGACTGGCGGGGCGCCGGCCTGATCGCCTTGGGGGTCTTCAAGAAGGTGGTGATCGCCGACAACGTCGCGGCGCTGGTGCAGCTCACCTACACCGAGCCAGGGCAGGCGTGGGGCCCCGCGCTCTGGATCGGCACCTACGCCTTCGCCCTGCAGATCTACTGTGACTTCTCGGGCTACTCCGACATCGCCGTGGGCCTCGGGCGCCTGATGGGGCTCGACATCATCCAGAACTTCAAGGCGCCCTACGCCGCGCAGGGGCCGTCCGACTTCTGGCGGCGCTGGCACATCAGCCTGTCGAGCTGGCTGCGCGACTACCTCTACATCCCGCTGGGCGGCAACCGCGGCGGTCACGTGCGCCGCAACCTCATGCTCACCATGCTCCTGGGCGGCCTGTGGCACGGCGCGGCCTGGAACTTCGTGCTGTGGGGGCTGTGGCACGGCGCCCTGCTGATCGTGTTCCGCGCGGCGTGGCTGAACCGCCTGGGGGCGCGCCTGGACGCGGGCCGCTGGCGTTGGCCCGCGCAGCTGGTGCGGCGGCTGGTGTTCTTCCACCTGGTCTGCCTCGGGTGGGCGCTCTTCCGCGCCGAGTCTCTGAGCGACTGCGTGACGCTGTTCCACGGGCTCATCGGCCCGGACGCCCTCGATCTGACGCCCTGGCTCGCGGCCGTGAAGGCCTCGGGCGAGGCGCCCCTGCTGCTGACGATGGCCGCCGTGGGGGCCGGGCTGCTGGTGGCCCAGAACCTGTGGCCCGTAGGCTCCGACACGGTCATCGACCGGCTGTGGCGGGCCCCGGTCCCTGTGCGCGTCTTCGTCACGGTGGCGCTGCTCTACGCGGCCGCGGTCCTCGCGCCTGAGGCGCCGCCGCCGTTCATCTACTTCCAGTTCTAGCGGGGCGCGCAGGCGCGCACACAGGCCGCGCCCGGGCGCCGCAGCGACCTGGACGCCCGCCGGCCAGCCGCCGCCGTGACCCTTCCGATGCCGGGTGGTGCCTGATACCCTTCCGGCCTTGTACCGCCAGCGCTGAAGGGGCGAATGGACACCACCGCCGAGACCCTCTACCTCATCGACGGATCGGGGTTCATCTTCCGTGCCTACTACGGCATCCGGGCGCCCATGTCGGCGCTGGATGGGACCCCCACCAACGCCGTCTACGGCTTCACCCGGCTGCTCCTCAACGTCATCCGGGACCGCGCGCCGAAGCACATCGCGGTGGTGTTCGATCCGCCGGGCCCGTCGTTCCGGGTGGACGACTACCCGGACTACAAGGCCAACCGCGCCCAGCCCCCCGACGATCTGCGCCCGCAGTTCGATCTGTGCCGTGAGGCGGTCCGGGCGTTGGGCATCCCGGCCCTCGAGGTCGCGCGCTACGAGGCCGACGACGTCATCGGCACCCTGGCGCAGCGCTGGAACGCCGAGGATCCGGGCCACGCCTGCGTCATCGTGACCGCCGACAAGGACCTGATGCAGCTGGTCGACCCCCGCACGACCCTGTGGGACGGCAAGGAGAAGTCCACCGATCTCGACGGCGTGGTCGAGCGCTTCGGTGTGCCGGCGCACCGCGTGGTGGATCTGCTCGGCCTGGCCGGCGACTCGTCCGACAACATCCCCGGCGTGCCTGGGATCGGCGAGAAGACGGCCGCCAAGCTGCTGGGCGAGTACGACTCCATGGACGCCCTGCTGGCGGCGGCGCACACCATCAAGGGCAAGCGGGGCGAGAACCTGCGGGCCTTCGGCGACCAGGCGAGGCTGTCGCGCCACCTGGCCACCATCAAGTGCGATGCCCCCGTCGAGGTGGACTTCGGCGCGCTGGCGCTGACCCCCTTCGATCCCGACGAGCTCGCGCCCTTCCTGCGACGGCTGAACTTCAAGCGCCTGCTCAAGGAGTTCAAGCTTGAGGATCACGCCCTCAAGGGCATCGACCGCTCCGGCTACCGCGCGGTGCTCACCGAGAACGAGCTCGACAAGACCATCCGTAAGATCAAGAAGGCCGGGCGGCTGGCCTTCGATCTCGAGACCACCAGCCTGTCCACCCACGACGCCGAGATCGTGGGCGTGGCCCTGTGCTGGGCGAAGGGCGAGGCGGTGTACGTCCCCGTGGGCCACGCCTACGCGGACGCCCCCCACCAGCTCCCGCTGCAGCTGGTGCTCGACAAGCTCGCGCCCCTGCTCGGCGACTGGACGCTCCCCAAGTTCGGGCAGAACCTGAAGTACGAGTGGCAGGTGCTGGGGCGCTACGGCGTGGCCCTCGAGGGCGTCGCGGGCGACAGCATGCTGGCCGCGTACCTGCTCGATCCCAACCGGCAGCGCTACGGCATCGACGAGCTCGCCCTCGATCTGCTGTCCCACTCCATGATCTCGTTCAGCGAGGTCACCCAGACCAAGCGGCCGGGCGACAGCGAGTTCGTGGGGGTCGCCATCCCCGACGCCACCACCTATGCCTGCGAAGACGCCGACGTTGCGCTGCAGCTCTGCGACCAGCTGCTGCCGGAGCTGGACCGCCAGCCGGCCCTCGCGACGCTGAATCGCACGCTCGAGATCCCGCTGTCGGCCCTGCTCGCGCGCATCGAGTACACCGGGATCCGCGTGGACGGTGAGCGGCTCAAGGCCCAGTCCGGGCGCTTCGCAGAGCGCATCGCCGCCCTTGAGGTCGCCATCTACGACGCCGCCGGCGGTGAGTTCACCATCGACAGCCCCAAGCAGCTCGGGGACGTGCTCTTCGATCGCCTCGAGCTGCCCCTGGGCAAGAAGACCGAGAAGGGCGCGCGGTCGACGGACGCGCAGGTGCTGCGGGATCTCACCAGCCTGCACCCGCTGCCCCAGCTGGTGCTCGACTACCGCCACCTGAACAAGCTGCGCAGCA
>JAUHVS010000699.1 GCA_030424955.1 bacterium
CGGGTGCTGCCCGGCCCCACCGTCAAGCTCGACCTGTTCGCCGGCCACCTGCTGCTGCGCCGCGACGAGAGCGGCTCGCTCTTTGGCTTCACGGTGAGCCGCGAGCGGGGACAGCTGCTGCCCTTCAAGCTGAGCGACGATCCCACCGCCACCGATCACATCCAGTGCTACGACGCCGGCAGCAGCAGCTACGGCCGCTGCCGCGGCGACTCCGGCTGGTTCACCTTCGGCAGCGGGGGGGCGGCGCTCGCCAGCGATCCGCTGGGGCTGGTGGAGACCCCCTCTGGCGTGGCGATCAGCCACGCGGGCCGGGGCGTGGTCAGCGAGTGGCGGCAGGGCGACGATGGGGCGGTCGACTTCCGCTGCCAGCGCAACCTGCCCGCCGGCGCGACCGACATCGTCCGCCACCCGGTGCTGGGCTGGTACTACGTGAGCGACCGCTTCTCGAACCGCCTGCAGCTCGTGCAGGTGCAGGCCGGTGAGGCGCGGCTGCCCGAGGGGGCCGATCTGGCCCCCTGCGAGCTGCGCAACCGCGGGGTCCTCATCGTCGATCCCGACGTGGACCGGGGGCGCAGCCGTGGGCTCGCCTTCAGCGCCGACGGCAGCCTGCTGTTCGTCGCGGTGAGCAGCGATCGCACGCTGCACGTCTATGACACCACCGTCGGGCCGGGCGGGACCCCCCGCAACACCCTGCTGGGCGCGATCCCGGTGGGCATCTCGCCGAACGTGGTGCGGGTGGCCGGGCTGCGGGCAGGGGAGTGCCGCCCGCCGCTCTCCGGGGCGTCGGCCGACGGCGCCTGCGACCGGCAGGCCGCCGCCGGCGAGGGCCTGGTGTACGTGTCGGCCTTCGGGGATGACGCCATCGTGGTGGTCGACCCCAACACGCTGTCGGTGCGGGCCAGCATCGACGTGGGCCAGGGCCCCCACGACATCGCCTTCCTCCCGGACGCCGACGGCCAGCTGCGCGGCTACGTCTCGAACTTCGAGGCGCACTCCCTGTCGGTGCTGGACCTCGAGCCCGGCTCACCGACCCGCTTCACCCGCATCGCGACGATCGATTGATGACCCGACTCGACCCCCAGCGACCCCGCCTCCGTCCACTCACCACGGCGCGCCGCCCGGCGGCCCAGGGGCCCCTCAGCGCGACCGTGCGCTGGCTGGCTGCGCTGGGCCTGTGCAGCGCCTTGGGCTGCTCGGCCACCGAGGCGCCGCAGATCACCACCATCGACGGCGCCCGCTTCCTGGCGCTGCGCTGCGTCTCACAGACCGATGACGGCCTCACGGGGCTGCCGCTGGCGGGCTGCGGGTGCACCGAGGCGGTCGGCACGGGCACGGATCGCACCCTGCGGGCGCTGGGGCGGGTGGAGTGTGCCTGTGAGTCGCTGCGCGTCACCGCCACCAGCCGGCAGCTCGTCAGCGTCAACCAGGTCAAGGCCAGCTGCACGCCGGTGACGGACGCGGCGGGGTGCGTGACCGACTGGGCTGACTGCCAGCAGAGCCCTGGCCGCGGCGTCGGTGGCGACTGGATCCCGGGCGATCAGGCCGAGGCCCCCGTCCGCTTCGTAGACGGGGTGTTCCTCGACGGCGCGGACTGTCAGACGCCCCCGCCGCGCCCCCTCGTGCCCTGCGAGGCGGCCGGGGTCGGGCAGCTGCGGGGCTACGTGGGCAGCGCGGGCGACGGCCGGGTCACGGTGCTCGATCTCACGGCGGGCGAGGCCGACGACTCCGATGTCGATCCCAAGCGCGTGCTCGACGTGGATCGCAGCATCCCCGGGATCACCGCGGTGTTCGTGGACGACCTCATCACCGACGTCGTCGCGCACCCCTTCGGCGACTTCATCGCCACCGTCAACTCCACCACCGGCAGCCTGTCGCTCATCCTCGATGAGGGCGACGTCGTCCCCGCGCTGCGGGTCGAGCTGGGCGTCGCCCCGCTGCTCGACGCCGTGTCGTGGCCCCGCATCGACGCCCCGCTGCCGGCGTATGACCAGACCCCTCGGGCCTGGATCGCTGCGCCCACCGAGGGGCTGGTGCTGCCCATCGACTTGTCGCGGCTGGCGGATCCGATGGCGACCGGTGTGCTCGGCGCGCCCATCGCCGTGCCGGGCCGCGACGGCAGCCCGGGCAGCCCCGCGCGGCTGGCGCTCAGCCCGGACGGCGCGCTCCTGTTCGTGGGCCACGCCCGCGAGCCGCTGATCAGCGTGGTTCAGCTCGATGCGCCCTCGGGCTTCGGCCAGGTGGTGGGCACCATCGAGTTGCCGGGGGCGGCCTGCGCAGACGGCTACCTCGTGCGCACCCTCACCGCCGCCGAAGACAACAGCTGCGCCAACGGCCTCGACGACGACGGCGACGGCGTCATCGATGCTGAGGATCCCGACTGCCTGGACGCCGCGGGCAGCGAGAGCCCCGTGCCCGGCTGCCCAAAGCGCGCCGAGTGCGCGGACGGCGCCGATAATGATGGCGACGGGCTCATCGACGCCGACGAGGCTGAGACGATGAGCCCCACCGACGCCTACAACCTGATCTTCGCCCCGGGCTTTAGCACCCGCCAGGAGGCGAACTCCGTCAGCGGGCGCGGGGTCGGCATGGACGTCGTCAAGACCAACATCGCCAAGCTGAGCGGGATGATCGACGTCCACACCGAGGTCGGCCGCGGCACCCGCTTCGCGATCACTCTGCCGGTCACCTTGGCGATCATCCAGGCGCTGGTGATCGAGAGCGCCGGGCACACCTTCTGCATCCCGCTAAACGCGGTGCTGGAGTCGATCATGGCCGAGCGCGCCGAGGTCGGGACCATCGAGGGGCAAGAGGTGATCACGCTGCGGGGGCGGACCCTGCCGCTCCTCCAGCTCTCGCGCCTCTTCGGCCTGAAGGCGCCCCCTGGCTACAACCCCGATCCCAACCGGATCTACGTCGTCGTCATCGGCCTCGCCCAGCACCGGGTGGGGCTCGTCGTCGACGAGCTCCTCGGCCAGCAGGACGTGGTGATAAAGCCGCTCGGTCGGGCGATCCGCAACGTCCCGGGGATCGCCGGCGCGACCGAGCTCGGCGCCAACCGGACGGTCCTCCTCCTCGACGTCGGGCGGCTGGTCGACGAGGGGGTCCGTGAGCTCAGCTCCGCGGTCTTCGGAGGTGAACATGGCCGGTGAGACAGTAGACCTGTGGCAGGCGCTCCTGCGCAGCGGTGAGCACACCGCGACCGACGAGGAGTACGAGCACGGCTACAAGCAGCGCGAGGTCCGTCGCGACCTCCGGCAGTACGTCGCCTTCCGCGTCGGCGACGAGGTCTACGGCCTGCCGATCAGCGAGATCGAGGAGATCACCAAGCTCTTCCCGACCACCTTCGTCCCGAGGACCGCGCCCTTTCTCCTCGGGATCGGCAACGTCCGCGGGCGGATCATCCCGGTGATCGACCTGCGGCGGAAGTTCGGCATGGCGGCGACGGAGTTCACCAACGAGACGTGCATCGTCGTCGTCGACGTCGGCAAGGACGCCGACGCAGCGTTCCGGGTCGGCTGCATCG
>JAUHVS010000700.1 GCA_030424955.1 bacterium
GGCCTCGACGATCGCGGCATGCTGGACCCAGATGTCGCGCGGCGACTCGGCATGGCGCAGGACCTCGCCCATCACCCGCCGCAGAAACCGCCAGTGCCGCTCGGCCGTCCCAGCGATGAGCGGGTTGGCGGACGCTTCGTACACGAGCTCGTGCAGGGCGACGTCGAGTTCGATCTGACGCGGCGTATCCCGGGATTCGACCGCCACCTGCCCGGCGCGGAGCAGGTAGATTCGGCTGTCGCCGACATGCCCGATGAAGCCCCGGCGCCCCGCGAGCACCAGCATGCTGAGCGTGGTGCCCATGCCGCGCCGCTCAGGGTTCTCCTGGGCCATCTGGAAGACCCGCCTGCAGGCGCCGCGGATGGCGCGATCGATGAGCGCGAGCAGCGCGCGCCGGTGATCCGGCACGTCTTCTTCCATGAATCGGGTGATGACGTCGCGATCCTCGGCGATGATCCGCCGGACCTCGCGCACCGCCACCGACGACGCGACCTCCCCCGCGGCGTGCCCACCCATGCCGTCCGCGACAATGAACAGGTTGAGCTTCTTGTCGACCAGGAAGTTGTCTTCGTTGTGGTCCCGCGTCCGGCCCACGTCGGTGGCGGCCCAGAATCGAACTTCGATGGCGCTCACGGGCGACCTGCCGGGGGGGCGTGCGTCATGGGGCTGGCGGCTCCAGGGGGATAGAGTCGCGCCGGGGAGCCCGCGATGGCCTCCCGGCGACGCGCTCTTGTGTCTATCACCGGGTCGGCCACGCGTCCAGAGGCTTGCCGCGGCGGGGCAAGGTGACCATCCTCCGCGGCCATGAGCGACCTGTTTGACGACTTCGTCGAGGCCAGAGACCGCCGCGGGCGGCTCGCGCCCGAGTTCTGGACCGCGCCTGGGCTGCCCGACGCCGAGATCCCAGCGGCGGCGCGCGCGCTGCTCGGGCCGGCACCACCCGCGACCGGGCATGTGCTGCACCTGGGCTGTGGGGACGGCCGGATCACAGCTGCCCTGCTGCAGCCCGGCCTGAGGGTGAGCGGCCTGGACTGGTCCCCGGCGATGATCGAGGCGGCGACCTGCCGTTCAGGCCCGGATCTCTCGTTTTTGGGGTGGTCCGCGCCCCCCGCCCTGCCGCCGGTGGCGCAAGGCGCCGACCTCGTGTGCCTGGATCCGACGCTCACGGCGCTGCCGCTGCCGGCCTTCGGCGCGCTCCTTCAGGGGGTGGCGGTGGCGCTGCGGCCCGGGGCCGTCGTGCGGTGGCCGATCGCGGTGGCAGACGGTCTGGACGATCAGGCGCCTGCAGGCGACACGGTGAGCCCCCGCCCGAGCACGGCTTCGGCTGCCGCCGATCTGGCCCGAGCGAGCGGGCTGGTACCCCGTGGCCTCCCCAATACTTCTGGGCACGCCGGCGAGTTCGTGTGGATGGAGGCCGTTCGCGGCGACGGGGCCGTGCCGGCGGCGCCGCGGCCCAGCTGGGCGCCCGCCCCTGCCGACGAGGCGCTCGAGGCGGAGTATGCGCTCTGGCTGTACGCGGCCGACGAGCTGGCGATGGTGGGCAACGTGCCCGGCGCCGAGGCCTGCCTGGAGGCTGCCGGCGCGCTGCTGCCGACCCGCCGGGAGGCGTGGATCCAGTGGACCATGCACCGGCTCCACCAGGGCGACCTGAAGGGCGCCTCGGTGCTTGTTGAGGCCTGGACCGAGGCGCGCCCCGAGGACCACGAGGCGTGGCTTCGGCGGGCCGAGCTGGCGGAGGCCCGCGAGGCGCCCGCCGAGGCGCGCGAGGCGCTGACCGCGCTCGATGGCCTGGGGCCCATCCCCGCGCCGCTGAGGGATGCGGTGGCTGAGCTCGCCGCGCACTTGCCGCCAGCGGACTGAGCGGCGCTCAGCCGGGCGGCCGGCGGCCGCTCACGCGGTGGGCTCAGGCCGGGCGGTCCGCCAACGCGGCGAGGAGCCGATCGTGGATCCCCTCGAAGCCGCTGGATGACATGAAGACCACGACGTCCCCCGCCTGCGTCTGGGCGACGAGGTGCTCAAAGGCTGCGTCCACGGACGGCGTGAAGGTCGCGCCCGGCCCGGTGGTCGCGATCTCGTCCACGAGGTGCTGCAGATCGAGGCGCTCGTCGGCCCCGAAGTCGTCGCGCTTCACAAAGGGTCGGGCCAGGATCACCTGGTCCGCTGCCGCGAAGGCCTGGGCGTACTCGGCCTGGTGGATGTTGCGCCGCGCCGTGTTGCTCTTCGGCTCATACACGGCCCACAACCGGCGGCCCGGGTACCGCGCGCGCAGCGCCGCGAGGGTCTCGCGGATGGCGGTCGGGTGGTGCGCGTAGTCGTCGATGACCAGCACGCCCGCGACCTCGCCCCGCTCTTCTTGGCGCTTCTTCACGCCGGTGAAGGTGCCGAGGGCGGCGATCATGGGCGCCAGGGGCGCGCCCAGGGTCAGGCCCACCCCAAGCGCCGCCAGCGTGTTCCAGACGTTGTGGCGGCCGGCCAGGGCAGACTCCACGGCGACGGGGGCTTCGCCGGCCCGTACGAGGGTAAAACGGCAGCCGGCGGCGTGGGGCTCGATGTCGATGGCTCGGAGATCCGCGCCCTCGCCGAAGCCGTAGGTGATGACCCGTCCGCGCGCGCGCGCGGCGCGCGCCATCACGCGTGGATCGTCGCGGTTGGCCAGGAGCACGGTCTCGGGGCCCATCAGGTCCATCAGCCGGTCGAAGTTCTCGATGATCTCGTCGAGGGAGTCGTAGATGTCGGCGTGGTCGAACTCGATGTTGTTCAGCACCGCGACGTTCGGCCGGTAGTGCAGGAACTTCGGCCCCTTGTCGAAGTAGGCCGTGTCGTACTCATCCCCCTCCACCACGAAGGGGTCCCCTGCCCCGCCTTGGAGCAGGTAGGTGGCGTCGAAGTTGAGGGTGACCCCGCCCACCAGCATGCCCGGCGACGCGCCCGCCTCGTGGAGCAGCCAGGTGGTGAGCGCCGTGGTCGTGGTCTTGCCGTGGGTGCCGGCGATGACGACGGGGCGGCGGTCCGCCAGGAAGAGGTCGCTGAACGCCTGTGGGAACGAGATGGCGATGCCCTGGGCCTCGGCGGCGACGGCCTCGGGGTTGTCGCGGCGGCAGACGTTGCCGACGATCACCAGGTGGGGGCCCCAGTCGAGGTGGCTTGCGTCCCAGCCCTCCATCCACTGGATGCCGCGACCCCGCAGCACGTCCGACATCGGCGGGTAGACGTTCTGGTCCGATCCCCGGACGGTGAAGCCGGCGTCCTGGAGCATGCAGGCGAAGGCCCCCATGCCGGCGCCGGCGATGCCGATCAGGTGCACGGTGTCGACCCGCTCTGGGAGCGGGCGCCGGATGAACCACGGTTGGTTGGGCTTCGTCATGGGGACAGCCTAGCACCCGTGATTGCAGCCTTGAAACCGTGTGACGCGCCCAGGCATCTTCCCGGGCGAAAACCCGGGAGACTGAACGCATGTCCAGAACAGGCACAGGGGTCGCGGAGCTGGATCACCTGGAGATCCGCGGTGCTCGCGAGCA
>JAUHVS010000701.1 GCA_030424955.1 bacterium
GTGCAGGGTGTCGCGGCGGCCGCTCTTGATCTCGACCAGCACCGTGGCGTTGCCGGTCAGCGAGCCCTCGCGCAGGTTGTAGAGGGTGTCGACGCGGGCGTCGAAGCGCACCTCGCGGGCCTGGGCGGTGGCCACCTTGCTGCTGAGCGGGCCCACCTCGTTGATGAACTTCCAGGTCTGGTTGACCTTGTTGCGCAGGGTCTGGCGGATGTCGGCCGGCAGCGCGTCCTCGCCCACCTTGCGGAAGCGCCCCTGGGGATCCTCGGCGGGGGCGAAGCCCGTCTTGTCGCCGTCGAACAGGGCCACCACGCCCTCCTGGCGGCTCGCCTTCAGGGCGGCCAGCACGGGCAGGCTCAGGGGCGTGCCCTCCTTCTCGGTCTCGACCGTGCGCTCCCACTCCACCTTGAGCTGCACCTGGCCCTCGGTGGCCTCGCCCAGCACCACCCGCACCTGGCGGGGCGCGCCGTCGGTGGCGGGCAGCACCTGCCAGTCCTCCACGCCGGTGCCGGTCACGCGGTAGACGTCCACGCCCTCGGGCAGCTGCACGGGCAGCTCCTTCAGCTCGCCGTTGGCGATCTCGTAGCGCAGGTGAACCGTGCCCTTGAGGAAGCCCTCCTTGAGGGTCAGCAGCTGGAAGCTCTGCACGATGACGCGCACCTGGCTCTCGGGGGTGGCCCGGGCCTCGGTCCAGCGCAGGGTGACCTCGTCGGTGGGGGGCAGGTGGGCCACGGCCACGGTGCTGGCGCGATCGCCCTCGCCCTTGACGGTGGTCTGGCGGGGCACGGCGGGCTCGAAGACCACCTCGCGCTTGCCGGCGACGGTCAGCTCGACGCGGGCCATGGGCACGCTGTCGGGGTGCAGCACCACCTGGGGCTGGCCGCGGGTGCGGTCGATGGCCAGGCGGAAGCGGGCGGTGAGGGTGGTGGGCCCGCGGCCGGTGACCTGGGCGGTGTGCCAGCCGTCCACCACGCGGGTGGCCACGGGGGCGTTGCCGGCGCGCACGTCGATGAGCGCGGCCACGGCCTTGGCCAGCCGCACCGGGGTGGTCTTGCCCTTGGCGATGACCTCGAAGCGGGCCTCGACGTCCACGCCGTCGCCGCCGGCGTCGGGGGTCAGCGCATAGGCGACGCGGCGCACGACGTCGCGGGCGGCGCCGACGCCCCAGCGCACGAACACGGCGGGGGTGGCGGGCACCTGGGTGCTGCCGTTGCTGTCGCTGCCGGGCCACACGGTGGCGTCTTCGGGGCCGGTGACCGACACCTCGCTGCCCGGCACGGGGGGCAGGGGGGCCACGAGGAAGGGGGCGTCATCGGCGTCGCGGCTGATGGCCGCCTGGTAGATCAGGCGCACGGTGTGGCGCCGGCCGGCCTCGAGCCACACCGCGTGGGTGCCGGCGAGGGGCCGCAGCGAGGCGCTGGTGCCGTCGATGGTGGCGTCGGTCAGCACCACCTCGGCGGGCAGCAGGCTGACGGGCACCTTGCCCTCGCCCACCGGCTCGACGCTGGCGTTCACCGTGACCGTGGCCACGCCGTCCTCCACCTCCACTTGCACGGTGGCGCGGGTCCAGGTGACCGGGGCGCCGGCCTGCTGAGCGGCGCGCTGCATCATCTGCGCGTAGCGGGTCAGGCTGAGCCGCACGTGCTCGGCGGGTTCCTCCGCCTGGGCCCAGGTGGGGATCCACAGCAAGGTGAGGCAGAACAGGAGCAGGCGACGCATGAGGGCCTCCAGGCAAGACAGCGGCGGAGGCACACACGCACCACCGCCGAGAAAGATCCGCTGAGGCGACCAGAGACCCGAGGGCCCGGCCGGTCGACCTGTGGGGTTGGAACACCAGACGGCCGGAAGGTTCGCACCCTGCGTCACGGCGCGGAAGGGGCACGCCTGGGGCGGCCCGTGTGACAGCCCGGTAACGGCGCCCCCCGCAGGCGGCGGCCTGGCGCGCGGCACGGCGATTGCTGACACCGGCGGGGTGGCGCGCGCGCGCTGAGGCAGCGTGGGCGCGCGGCGACGCGAGGAGATCACCATGCGTGTGGGCTTTTTGTTGTTGGTGTGGGCCCTGGCCTGGCCCGCGAGCGCCCAGATCCGCAGCTGGGTGCGCCCGGCGGGCGATCCGCTGGTGCTGCGGCATGCGCAGCCGAAGGGCACCGTGTGGTCGCTGGCCGACCGCCCCCTGACGGCCCACAGCCTGAAGGACCTGCAGTACGGCGAGGTGCGCCAGTACAAGGCGATGCCGCTGTTCGCGCTGCTCGACGCACACCGTCCCAAGGCGCCGCACGTCGACGCCGCGATCCTGCGCTTCGCGAACGGCATGGCGGTCACCCTGCCGCTGGACGCCGAGACCCGGGCCAAGACCACGCTCTGGATCGCCCGGGAGGCCTACCTGGGCGGCCGCTGGCAGGCGACCTTCGAGCCCGTCCGCCACGGCCCCGAGGGCACGGCCGATCCGCGCCCCATCACCTTCAAGGGCAACAAGATCGTGGCCGAGACCGCGTACCACCCGGCGGTGGCGTCGGGGGCGGCCTTCAGCCCGTGGCAGTGGGTCGACAGCCTGGTGGCCGTGGAGTGGGTGTCCCTGGCGGCGTGGGACCGGCAGTTCGCCGTCGACAGCCCGGCCACCGCCCAGGGCCTGCCCGTGTACCGGGCCTGGTGCAGCCACTGCCACGGCGTGCGGAAGGTCGGCGCCCGCTTCGGCTGGGACTTCGTCGAGCCCATGCCGGCGGTGGACCAGCGCCCCAGCGTCAACGACCTGCTGTTCCACGTGCGCTTCCGTGCCTCGGACGCGACTCAACAGGGTCTCATGATGCCCGCGCTCAAGGGCCTCACGCGCACGGACGGCGAGCGCCTGCACGCCTGGCTGTCGGCCATCGTCGAGCAGCCGCTCAAGGCCTACAAACCCTGAGTCTTTCGACCCATTTACTGAAAGGCGGGTCAGCAAGGTCAGTTTTTTCGGGGTGAGGGGGGCTGCCCCTTGCCCTGGAGCCACGCGGGTGGCATCCCTGTGCCGCCCGGCGTGGGCCCACCCCGTGAAAAATGCACGGGGTGGTCAGGTTCTGGGGGGCGGTGCACACGGTACCCCGCGCACGGCAAGCGCGACCGGTCTGGAGGGGACGGTCCCGCTGACACGCCACGCGTGGGCGGTGCCTGCACCGTCGGCCTCGGTCGGAGCGCCTCATCGAGGGAGGGGGAGGCGCTCCGGCCGCGGGCCATTTTAAGGGGCGCGCTCCGAAGCGCCGCTGCCCGAGCCCCAGTCGTGTGTCGAGCGCTCCAATCCCTTGAACGCCGTTGCGCCTGGTCCCGTGGGCGATCCGTGCCGGGGTCGCTCTGCCGTCCCCAACACCGACACCGCCGAGCCAGCCGTCCGAGCCCCGGAGGGGCGGCGCCAGACGTGCACCGACCCCCGACCGATTGGGTCGGGCGCTGCTTGGCGTTTCAAGCGCCACTTCTATGGGACCCCCCTCGCGCCACGATCTAGGGACCCCCCTTCCACGCGGTGCGACAGCGTGACGATGCGGTGC
>JAUHVS010000702.1 GCA_030424955.1 bacterium
CAGCGCCCGCTGACGATCAGAGCCCGCTGACGATGCGCCAGCCGTCGTTCTCTTTGCGGAAGGTCAGCCGGTTGCGGTCCGCCGCCGTGGACCAGCGGTCCTGGGGCCCGACCGCGTACATGAACTGGCTGTGGTACTCGTAGTCCACCGTCGCCGTCGTGTCGTAGATCTCGATGGCGCTGATGTCGATGCGGTACTTGACCGCCTTGACGTGGTTCTCGAGGTCGGCCAGCACCTTGTTCAGGCCGGCGTAGTCGTAGTCGTCGGTGGGGTCGTTGGTGGTGCTGCCGTTCTCGTAGTACTTGCGGCTCACCATGGCCCGCACGGCGTCCGCGTCGCGCTGCTCCATGGCCACGCGGTAGCGCTCCACGAGGTCGGCCAGCGCCTGCTTCTCCTCGGTGTAGCCAATCTCGGTGTTGCGCACGTACTGCGGGCCACACCCCGTCAGGGCGCCTGCGCCCAGCGTCGCCACGACCAGCACGCTGGTCACCGCGTCTCTCCACCCGCCCATGAAACCTCCTCGCTGCTGCGCCAGGGGGGACGTCGGCGCTGCCCCTGGCAACGTCCGCGTCTGCTGGGCCTATTCCCCTGGAGCGGCGCGATCTTCAGAACGGGCCGACCTCTTGTCAACTCGTGCCCCGAAGAATCGAGCGCGGCGGGCCCAGCGGGCCAGCTCGGCGCGCTCGCCCGCGCTCAGGTTCAGGTCGCCGGGGCCGGCCAGCCGGGCATAGCGCGCCGCCGCCTGGGCGTAGTCCGCGGCGTCGAAGGCGAGGTCTGCCAGCAGGCGCTCTGCCTCCAGCCGCAGGGCTGGGTGGGGGAGCCCCTGGGCCAGGGCGGTCTGCAGGGCGGCGGCCGGATCGGCGTCGGCCTGCCCGATGAGGGCGCGGGCGTTGAGGTAGGTGGCGACCCCCCAGCCGGGGTGGGCGGCCGCGATGGCCGCGATGGCGGCGCGGGCGGCCTCGGCGGGCCGTGGGCGGCTCAACCAGTCGATCACGGCGGGGACCCCGGCCTCGGCGGCGGCCGCCTTGACCGCCAGCCGCCGCTGCTCGGCGCGAGGGAACGCGCCCGTCAGCAGGGCGGCGTGATCCTCGGGCGCGGCGGGGCCACCCAGGGCGGCGAGATCGGCCACCCACTCGGCGGCCCGGCGGCCCAGGGTGCCGTCGCCGGGGTGATCGGCCCGCAAGGCCTCGGCGGCGGCCCGGGCGTCGGCCACGCGATCCAGGGCGAGCAGCAGGCCGATGCGGGTGAGCCGCGCGTCGGGCTCGCCGGGTACGTGGCCCAGCACGGCGTCGGTGTGGGCGAGGGCGGCCGCCAGATCGCCCCGCTGGGCGGCCGCGCCGGCGGCGTGGCGCAGGGCCGCCAGCTCGTGGGCGCAGACCTTGCCGAAGATGCTGGGCCGGTCGAAGCGCGCGCGGGCGTACTGCAGCGCGGCCGGGGGCAGCACCAGCCCGTCGAGGTGCGCGAGCCAGGCCGCGTGGGCGGCGTCGAACTCGGCGGGGGGGAAGGCGCCGGCCCGGTACACGGCGTGGAGCGCCTCGGGGCCGTGCCGCTCGCGGTAGTCGCGCACGAAGCTGCCGCACAGGGTGTACGCCGTGCGCGCGCTGTGCAGGTAGAAGCCCGTGGGGGCCAGCACGGCCGGCAGCGGGGGGGCCACGTCGATGGCCCGCATCGCGGCGCTCCACTGGTGCAGGTCCAGGCGATCGGCGGGCCAGGTGGCGGCCTCGGCCAGCCCCTCGATGAGCGGCATGTGGGGCAGCCAGCCGCGGTGCAGCGGCAGGTGGGTCGGGCCGTCGGCGAGGTCGGCGGAGAACACGTGGGCCAGCTCGTGGGCGAGCACCCGCTGCCCCACGGCGGCGCCGTGCACGTGGATCGCCCGCTGCCACGGCTTGGCGATGCGGGTGCGGCCGGCGCCCATCAGGCGCTTCTTGGTGGCCTGATCGGGGTACAGGTAGGCCTGGACGCGCACGGTGGGGGCGCGGCCGAAGAAGGCCGACAGCTCGGCGTGGTCGAACTCCAGCTCGTCGGCGAGCCCGCGGGCGAAGGCTTCGGGCATGGACTTATCGAAGTAAATGTCGAAGTGCTCGGTGGCGCGGTGGCCGCCGAGGGCGCCCTGCACGTGCGCCGCGTCGCGGTAGAGATCGAGGCGCATGGCCGCGCCCGTGCTGACGACGGCCACCAGCAGCCCGGCACCGGCCAGCCGGCGGGCGCCCAGGCCGCCCGAGAGGCCCCGCACGGCGAGCACGGCGGCGGCGGCCCAGGCCAGGGCCTCGAGGCGGCTGACCACCAGCCGCGCGCCCACGGGGATGAACTCGTCGTAGAGCGCGCCCGGCCAGTAGCCGAGGAAGGCGTTGAAGGCGTCCACGGGCGGCTGCGACCAGAAGCGCCACAGGGCCAGGGCCACCGTCGCCAGCACCGCCAGGGGGTAGAGCGCCCGCGCCCGCCGCGGCCACAGGCGGCCCAGGGCCACGCCCCAGCCGCTGCCGATGGCGGCGGTGGCCCCCGGCAGCAGCGCGTAGAGCGCGAGGCCCTGCAGGTAGTTGCAGTTGCGCACCCGCAGGGCGTTGAGGGTGATGGGGATCAGCGGCAGGGCCAGCAGCGCCAGGGTGCGGGCGGTGGCGCGCCCCCAGGCGGCCAGGGGGCGGTCGGGCCAGGCCCGCGCGGCGCGCACCCCCAGGCCCCCGGCGGCGAAGGTCGCGGGGACGCCGACGGCGAAGGCGAACTCGAAGGCCAGCAGGTTGAAGAGGGGCACGGCGCACAGGGCGGCGCCCAGCGCCAGCAGGGCCACGCCCCACCCGACGCTCGCGCGGCGCAGGGGATCGGGGGCGGTCTGAGTGGGCGCGGTCACGGCTGAGCGCGGGGGGTCGCAGGGCCGCGGATCACCGGGCCGGGGGTCACCGGGCCGTGGGTCACTGCGCCGGGCCGGGCGGGTAGAACCGCACGGGCGTACCGGGCACCAGGCCGGCCCGGGCGGCCTCGCCGGCGACGAGCTCGAGCACGTAGCGCGAGGGCTGGCCGACGGTGCGCGGCGTGGTGGTCTGGGGCTGGGCGTTGGCGGCGGTGCCCACCACCTTCCAGTCCTCGCTGATGAACATGATGTCCAATGGGATCAGGGTGTTGAGCATCCAGAAGCTCTGCACCTGGGTGTGGCTCATCAAGAACAGCATGCCCCAGTCGGGGCGCATGCTGTCGCGGCACATCAGGCCCCGGCTGGTCTCGAAGGGGGCGTCCACCAGCTCGACCTGGTAGCTGCGCTCGCCCGCCGGCGTCTCGAACACCACCCGGCCGGTCTCGGCGTTGGCGGCGCCGGTCATCGCCGGGGGCGGCACGCACACGCCCTCCATGCAGCGCGCCACGGGCCCGCAGCCGCGCTGCTGGGGGCGCCAGTCGCCCACGCAGGCCTGGTCCCACTCACAGGCCTTCGGGGCCGCGTCCGCCGCGGGGGTGGGGGGCGTGGGCGGGGTCGGCGTGGCGGGGGCGGGGCGCTCGCCGCAGCCCAGGCTCAGCGCGAGCAGG
>JAUHVS010000703.1 GCA_030424955.1 bacterium
GGGCAACGCCGGGGCCGGCGTCGCGGCCCCCATCGCGGGCACCGTGGCCGAGATCAAGTGCCAGGTCGGCCAGACCGTCACCGCCGGCCAGGTGCTGGTGGTGCTCGAGGCCATGAAGATGCTCACCAACATCACGGCGCCGACGGCGGGCCGGGTGACCTCGGTGCCCGTCGCCGCCGGGGACTCTGTGCGCGAGGGGCAGCTCCTGGTCGGCGTCGAGTAGGCGGCCCACCATGGACACCCTGCAACAGTTCCTGTCGGCGGGCGCCCTGGGCCACTTCACGCTGGGCCACGGGATCATGATCCTGGTGGGCCTGGTCTTCATCTGGCTCGCCATCAGCAAGCACTACGAGCCCCTGCTGCTCGTGCCCATCGGCTTTGGCATCGTGGTGGGCAACATCCCCTTCGCCGAGGGCATGCAGATCGGCGTCTACGAAGAGGGCTCGGTGCTGTCGATCCTCTACAAGGGGGTCAGCCAGGGCTGGTACCCGCCGCTGATCTTCCTGGGCATCGGGGCCATGACCGACTTTGGCGCCATGCTGCAGTTCCCCAAGCTGATCCTGCTGGGGGCGGCGGCGCAGGCCGGCATCTTCCCGACCTTCCTGGGCGCGGTCGCGCTGGGCTTCAGCCTGCCCAAGGCGGCGGCCATCGGCATCATCGGCGGGGCGGACGGCCCCACGGCGATCTTCCTCGCGAGCAAGCTGGCCCCCGAGCACCTGGGGGCCATCGCCATCGCGGCCTACAGCTACATGGCGCTGGTGCCGGTGATCCAGCCGCCCATCATCAAGCTGCTCACCAGCCGCGAGGAGCGCCTGATCCGCATGCCGTCGGCGAAGCCGGTCAGCAAGCGCACCCGCATGCTGTTCCCGGTGGTGGCCTTCATCATCGCGGGGGCCGTGGCGCCGGGGGCGATCACCCTGCTGGGCATGCTGTTCTTCGGCAACCTGCTCAAGGAGAGCACCGTCACCGATCGCCTCGCCCGCACGGCCCGTGAGGCGTTCATCGACATCATCACCGTCCTGCTCGGCTTCACCGTGGGCGTGAGCACCGACGCCAACCGCTTCCTCGAGGCCTCGTCCCTGAAGATCTTCGCGCTGGGCGCCACCGCCTTCGCCGTGGCGACGGCGTCGGGCGTGCTGTTCGCGAAGCTGCTCAACCGCTTCAGCAAGACCCCCATCAACCCCATCATCGGTGCGGCCGGGGTGTCGGCGGTGCCGGACTCCGCGCGGGTGTGCCAGCTGGTGGCGGCCCGGGAAGACCCCACCAACTTCGTGATCATGCACGCCATGGCGCCCAACGTGGCCGGCGTGATCGGCTCGGCGGTGGCGGCGGGCATCTTCCTCGCCACCATGATGTGACCCCGCGGTCGGAGCAGGTGTACCCCACCGGTCACACGGCCCTGGGGTAGCCCTGCGCCGGGGGGCGGGCGCCCCCTGTCCCCCGCGCCCCTCGGGCAGGCGGTCCGCGGCGTGGCCGCTGGCACGGCCCGTGGATTGCATTTCCCTGTCACCAGGACTTGACCGGACCGCGGCGGCGTGGGCATCGAGATCCACGCCCGCCGCTCGGCGACGCACACCCACGGGAGGGGACCATGCGCTGGCTCACTGCACTCTTGGCCACGACGCTCTTCGTCGGCTGCTCCAACGACACCATCGACGACACCGACGTGAACCCCGACGTGATCTGGGGCAAGTACGAGACCCGGTTCAACGCCCAGACCAACAACCTGTGGCTCAGCGCGCAGCTTCGGGTGGGCGGCAGCACCGGCACCACCGTGCGCCTGACGGGTGACGCCAACATCGCGGTCGGCGGCGACCGGCTGCGCGTGGTGGATGGCGACGCGAACCCCGTCAACCTGGTGGGCACCTTCTACAGCCTGACCCGCTCGGCCACCGCGCCCGACGCCACCTACGACTTCGTGTGGACCCGCAGCGACGGCGTGGCCTTCACCAACCCGGTGACCCAGGCCGCGCCCATCGCGGTGGCCAGCCCGGCGGCCGGCGCGCAGGTGCCCAACTCGGCGGCGCTCACCATCACCTGGGCGGCGCCGCTGGGCGACAAGGAGCGGGTGGACGCCCACCTCGACACCGACGTCGAGCGCAACACCACCTTCGCCATCAAGTCCGTCAACAGCGGCGACAGCCTGGTCATCAGCGCCAGCGACATGGCGGAGTTCCCGGCGGGGCCGGCGAGCCTGCACCTGGTGCGCTGGCGGGAAGAGGGCGTGGCCGAGGGGCACCCCGAGAACGGGGGGCGCCGCGCCAGCAGCTACGTCAGCGAGAAGATCCAGATCGAGATCACCGAGAGCGAGTGAGGCGCCCGCGCTGCCCTGGGCGCGTCAGCCCTCGGCCGGCACGTAGCGCACGATGATGGTCGCGCCCGCCATGGGCGCGTCGGTGAGCCACAGCGCCACCCCCCCAGGGCAGGCCGCGTCCGGCTCGACGCGGTAGGCCTCGGGCCCCTGCGCCCGCCCGTTCACGCTCACCGCGACCGCCTGGCCCAGCGGCGCCATGGCCTCCTCGGCCGTGCAGGCGCGCCCGATGTCATCGGCGACGAAGTTGATGGCCCGCCGGCAGGCGGGGGCCTCGCTCAGGCACCAGCGCTCAGGCACTTCGCCCTCGGCCGGCGCCGTGTGGCTGTCGACCACGAAGGGGCTGGGCGGCGCGGCATCCCGGACCGCCGCGCCGGCGTCCTCGGGATCGTCGCTGGTGGCCCCGAGGCAGCCCGTGGTGAGGGCCCGGGCGGCCGCCAACCACAGCCCGGGGCGCGCCGCCGTGGCCTCAGTCATTGCTGCGGCGCTGCACCCGGCGGAAGGGCTCCAAGAACCCCGCGAGCGACGGCGCGTTGCGGGTCTGCACCCACACCGTGCCCGTGCCCGAGAAGTCGGTCACCAGCCCCTCACCCGAGAAGAACAGCCCCTTGTAGCCGCCGAACTTGCGCACCGAGTAGGTGAGCCCCTCGCTGAAGGCGACGATGTGGCCGTTGTCGACGGTGAAGCCCTGGGGCCCTACCTCGATGGGGTGCAAGGCCCCGTAACTGTTGATGAACAGGTCGCCCTGGCCGGTGACCTGCAGCATGAAGAAGCCCACCCCGCCGAAGAAGCTCTTCAGCCCCGCGATCTTGCCGTTGAGGGCCAGCTCGCCGGTGTGGGCCAGGTAGGCGCCGCTGTTGAGCACCATCGGGGTGTCGGGGGTGATCTGCAGGTGCACCAGGTCGCCCTCGGGCGCGGGCGCCAGCAGGATCTCCTGGCCGGGGGCCGAGGGGCGGTAGGTGTTCTGGAACAGGCTCTCGCCGCCGAGCAGCTTGCGCTTCACGGCGTCGAACAGCCCGCCGCGCATCTTGGTCTCCATCTGCAGCCCGGCGCTCATGGACACCATGGCGCCCGACTCGGCCACGATCTGCTCGCCGCGGTCGTCGAAGCGCACGCGCAGCAGGCCAAACTCGGGGGCGTCGATGATCTCAAACTGCATCGGTCACTCCTGTCGCGGGGGGAGCCGGCGCC
>JAUHVS010000704.1 GCA_030424955.1 bacterium
ACGCACCCGGTCAACCTGGTGGTCTACACCCACAAGCTGCGGCTGGCCATCGACGCCCTCGCCGAGGCCCCCGACCAGTAGGCCCGGGCCTCGCGCGGCGCCCGTGGAGCCCGGCCGCCCGCGCCCCTTCGACTCAGCACACCTCGCCGGCCGGCGCTCAGCAGGGCGCGCCCCCTGGGGCCGCTGCGGTCGTGTGTTCGGGGGGCCCGCTGGCTGAGCGGGCTGGGCCGGCCGGCCCCCGTCGAGGGAGGCCGGCGACCCGGATCACGCTCAGCTCAGGCGCCGGCGAGCTGGCCGACGATCTGCGCCACCTGCGCCATGGCGGCGGGCAGCTTCTCGGGGGCCGCCCCGCCGCCCTGCGCGAAGTCGGGCCGGCCGCCGCCGCGCCCGTCCACCAGCTCGGTGACCGCCTTGATGATCTTGCCCGCGTTGAAGCGCTTGTCGCCCTTCAGCGCCGGACCCACCGCGGCGATGATGGCCGCCTTGCCGTCCAGGGCGGCGCCGAGCACCACCACGCCGTCGGCGAGGTGATCGCGCAGCTTGTCCACCAGGTTGGCGAGGGTCTCCCGGGCGTCCACGTCCACGGCGCGGGCCACCAGGCGCACGCCCGCGACCTCAACGGCCTCGGCCAGCATGGCCTCGGCGTCTACGCCCGCCCCCGCCTGCCGGGCCTTCTCCAGCGACTTCTTGAGATCCCGGATGTCGGCCAGCATGGCCTCGACCCGCTCGCTCACCCGACCGGCGTCGACCTTCAGGTTGAGGGCCAGCTCCCGCAGCGCGCGGCGGTGCTCGCTGACCACCGCGTCGGCGGCGTGGCCCACCACGGCCTCGACCCGGCGCACCCCCGCGGCCACCGCGCCCTGGCTCACAAGGCGGAAGTGCCCGATGTCGCCCGTGCGGCCCACGTGGTTGCCGCCGCACAGCTCGAAGCTGTCGCTGCCGGCCCGCACGGTGCGCACCTCGTCGCCGTACTTCTCGCCGAACAGCGCCGTGACGCCCTCGGCCTTGGCGTCGTCGAGGGCGACCCCCTCGGTGACCACCACCGGCTCGTTGGCGCGGATCCGGGCGTTGACCCAGGCCTCCACGGCCTCCACCTGGTCGACGCTGAGCGCCTCGGGGTGGCTGAAGTCGAAGCGGGTGCGGTCGGGATCGACGACGGAGCCCTTCTGCTGCACGTGCGGCCCGAGCACGGCCTTGAGGGCCGCGTGCATCAGGTGCGTGGCGGAGTGGTGGATGGTCTTCTTGGCCCGGCGGTCGGTGTCCACCACCACCCGCACGGTGTCGCCCGGCGACAGCGCCAGGTGGCCCTCGGTCAGCCGGCCGCGGTGGTGGATGATCCCGTTGATGGACTGCACGTCGTCGATGGCGACCGCGAAGCCAGCGCCCTCGAGGTGGCCCTGATCGGCCACCTCGCCGCCGCTCTCGGCGTACAGCGGGGTCTGATCGAGCACCAGCTCGACGGCCCCGTCCTCGCCCAGGGGCCGCCAGCGCTGCACCGTGGTGGTGAGCTCGCTCAGGCCGTAGCCGGCGAAGCCCCGCCCGCCGCCCTCGCCCAGCACGTGCCACTCGCCGTCGTCGTCGTAGAACTTCTGGTTGGCGCGGGAGCGCTCGCGGGCCTCCGTCATGGCCGCGGTGAAGCCCGCCTCGTCCACGCTGAAGCCGTGCTCCTCGGCCTCGATGCGGGTGAGATCCACGGGGAAGCCATAGGTGTCGTACAGCTCGAAGGCCGTCTCGCCGGGGATCACCGAGGTCGCGCCCACCGTCCGCAGATCGGCGATGACCGCGTGGATGCGGCCCATCCCTCGATCGATGGTGCGGAAGAAGCGCGCCTCCTCCTCCTCGATGGCCGCCGCCGTGTTCGACAGCACGCTCTCGGGCAGGTCGTACACGCCGTCGAAGACCTCGGCGACCGTCGGCACGAAGCGGTGCAGGAAGGGCCCGTCAAAGCCCAGGCGGCGCCCGTGGCGCACCGCCCGGCGCAGGATGCGCCGCAGCACGTACTCGCGGCCGTCGCGGCCGAACTGGCCCCCCTCGCTCAGGGTGAAGGTCAGCGAGCGCAGGTGGTCGGCGATGACCTGCAGATCGACCCGCTGGCTGGGCGCGTTCCAGTCCGCGCCGGCCTCGGCCATGACGTGCTTGATGATGGGCTGGAACAGGTCGGTGCCGTACGCGGTGACCTGCCCCTGCAGGATCATGGTGATGCGCTCCAGGCCCATGCCGGTGTCCACCGACTGCATGGCCAGGGGCTCGACCCGCCCGTCCTCGAAGCGCTGGGACTCCATGAAGACGTTGTTCCAGAACTCCATGTAGCGGTCGCCTTCGCCGCCCATGTAGTCCTCGGGGCCCGTGCCCCCCTCCGGCCCCAGGTCGTAGAACAGCTCGGTGCAGGGCCCGCAGGGGCCCGTCGGCCCCATGGACCAGAAGTTCTCGTCGTCGCCGTTGGCGATGTCGCCGAAGCGGTAGATGCGCTTGGGGTCGAAGCCGATGTCATCGGCCCACAGGGCGAAGGCCTCGTCGTCGTCCTTGTAGATCGACACGTAGATGCGATCGGGGTCGAGCCCGTAGACGTTGACCGACAGGTCCCACGCCATGCGGATCGTGTCGCGCTTGTAGTAGTCGCCGAAGGACCAGTTGCCCAGCATCTCGAACCAGGTGAGGTGCCGGCCGTCCTTGCCCACCGCGTCGAGGTCGTTGTGCTTGCCGCCCACGCGCATGCACTTCTGCGCCGAGGTCGCGCGGGTGTAGTCGCGCTTCTCCTCGCCCAGCAGCAGGGCCTTGAACTGGTTCATGCCCGCGTTGGTGAACAGCAGCGTCGGATCATCTCGGGGGATGATCGGCGACGACGGCACCTCGCGGTGCGGCAGCGTGGCGTGCTGCGTGAAGTAGTCCAAGAAGGTGCGCCGGATGCGCTTCTGATCCCAGCTCATGTGAAGTCTCCGCGGGCCGGTCGGGCCCGGTGGGTCAACCGATGCGCACGCGGGCGAAGTGCCGCTTGCCCTTCTGCACCAGGTATTCGCCGCCGGCGGTGAGGGTGTACTTGGGGTCGCTGATCACCTGGCCGTCGACGCGCACGCCGCCGCCCATGATGTCGCGCCGCGCCTGGCTCGTGCTGGCGGTTAGGCCGGTGCGCTTGAGCAGGTCGCAGATCCAGAGCGGCAGGGCCTCGGCCTCCACCTCGAACTCCGGCAGGTCATCGGGCACGTCCCGGTTGCGGTGCACCGAGATGAAGCGCGCCTCGGCGGCCTGCGCCGCCTCGACGGAGTGGTACTGCGCCACGATCTCGCGGGCGAGCCGCATCTTGGCGGCCATCGGGCCCAGCGCGCCCCGAGCGACGTCAGCCAGGATCTGCTCGGTCTCGGCGACGGGCAGGCGGGTCGCCAGGCGCAGGTAGTCCCCCATCACCGCGTCGGGGACCGACAGCACCTTGCCGTACTGCTCCTCGGGCGACTCGGCGAGGCCGATGTAGTTGCCCAGGCTCTGGCTCATCTTCTCGGTGCCGTC
>JAUHVS010000705.1 GCA_030424955.1 bacterium
GGTAGATGCGCATCAGGCTGCCGCCCATCTTGCGGTCGTCGGCCACCAGGAAGCTCTCGGCCTCGGCCAGCCGCTCGCCCACGGCGCGCACGAAGTCGAGGGCAGGGCCCCGCACGTCGGCCTCGTAGCGGGCCTTGTGCTCGGTGAACCACTCGCGGGTGTTGTGCAGCGCGAGGGTGTCGAGGAAGTCGAACAGGGCGGGCGTGAAGTGGCTGAAGCCGGGCATGGGCAGGGCCTTGGGTCGAGGGGGAGGGGGACGCTGGGGGCGCGCGGGGCTACTCGCCGTAGTGCTGGGCCCAGCCCACCGACAGCCACACGCTGTAGGCGGTGCGATCGGCGCGATCGGTGACCGAGGGCGACCAGCCGCCCCGCAGATCCACCTGCCAGGGGCCGCGGCGCCAGTCCACCAGGCCGCCCACGCCCCACAGGCCCGCGCTGGCCTCGGTGGCGCCCGTGCGGTCGGGATCGCCCAGGTAGACGGCGTTCACCAGCGGGCCGAGCTCCAGATCGTCCCACACGCGGGCGTGCCAGCTCCACTGGGCGGCCACGTACTGCGCCGACACCCAGCTGGCCCACGGCGCGCCCGCCAGCGGGGCGACGTAAGGGGTCTGGCCGCCGATGCGGTCGCGGGTGAGGTCGTCCTCGCCGGCGCCCAGGGCGGCCGACTCGACGACCTCCGTGCGCACCCGGGGGTGGAGCTGCCAGCCGGCGCGCAGCCACTGGCGGGCGCGCAGGATGGCCTCGCCGGGCCGATTGCGGCGATCCATCGCGTCCCCCAGGCCGCCCCAGGCGCGGGCGTCCGAGCGCAGATCCACGCCCAGCTCGCCGCCGATGGCCAGGCCGCGGTGCCGCGGGTAGAGGCGGTGGCGGTCCTGCCAGGCGGCGTCGGGGCGCAGCCACCAGCCGGTGTAGCGCACCCGGGGCTCGAAGACCCACGCCTCGGGGGGCAGGGTGAGATCGGGATCGGTGTCGTCGGTGGCCGAGAAGAACCAGCGGCGGCCGCCCAGCTCCACGGCCATGAACAGCGACGGCGCGAGCTGCAGCTTCAGGGCGGTGAGGGCCTGCACCCAGCCGGCCTGGAAGCCCCGGCTGAGGTCGCGCAGGCCGTTGACGTAGTAGTCGGGCAGCAGGCCGGCGATGGCGTACTCGCCGCCCAGCTGGGCGCTGAGCCACACGCCGTCCGCCAGCCGGGCGTTGTTGAGGGTGAGGCGCAGGGTGTCGGTGTTGTACTCGGCCGAGAACCAGCCGTCCCGCCACAGCGCCGGGCTGTCGTAGGCCAGCAGCACCACGCCGTGGAACGAGGTGGCGTTGTCGTTCCACCCCTCGCCGCCGCCCAGCACGCTCAGGCGGTGGCCCGCCTGGGCCGCGCCGGCGGTGCCCAGCAGGCCCAGGAGCAGGCAGAGCGCGGTGCGCGCCACCGGCCCGTGGGGGCGGCGGGCGGGGGGGCGGGCGTGGCGCATGGGGCGGGCTCCAGCGGGTGGGGGCGTGATGACGGCGTACCGCTGATGGGCGCGCCGGGCAAGGGCCGCGGGCGCCCGGGGCGCTCAGTAGACGTCGCGCAGGTACCGGCGCTGGGTGCGCATGGCCTCGAGGTAGGCCTCGGCCTCGGCGTCGGTGTGGCCGCCGTACATCGAGATGATCTGGCGCAGCATGGCGTGCACGTCCTTCGCCATGCGCTGCGCGTCGCCGCAGACGTAGATGCAGCTGCCCGCGTCGATCCACGCCCACAGGTCGGGGGCGTTCTCCCACATGCGGTCCTGCACGTAGATCTTCTCGGCCTGGTCGCGGCTGAAGGCCAGGTCGAGCCGGGTGAGCACGCCGCGGTGGTGCCAGTCGAGGATCTGCTCGCGGTAGAGGAAGTCGGTGGCCTGGGTGCGCGCGCCGAAGAACAGCCACGAGTAGCCCTGGGCGTTGCGGGCCGCCCGCTCCTCCATGAAGGCGCGGAAGGGCGCGATGCCGGTGCCCGGGCCGATCATGATGATGGGGGCCTCGTCGTCATCGGTGAGCCCGAAGTCGGCCGACGGCTGCACGTACACCGGCACCTGGGCGCCGGGCACGAGGCGCTCGGCGATGAAGCAGGAGCTGATGCCCTTCCGGGCGAGGCCGTGCAGGGTGTAGCGCACCACGTCGACGGTCAGGTGCACCTCGCCGGGGTGGGCCAGCGGGCTCGACGAGATGCTGTAGAGCCGGGGCGCCAGCGGGCGCAGCAGCTTGACCAGGGCCTGGGGCTCGGGGCGCATGGCGGCCGCGGCCAGGATGTCGATGACGTGGTGGTTGGCCAGGTAGGCCTTGCGGGCGTCGGCGTCCTCGGCGAGGCGGGTGAAGGCGGCGGCGCCCTGGGCCCCCGAGGCCGCGGCGGCCTTGATCAGCTTGGCGTCGGCCCAGGTGACGTCGAGGCGGTAGATCAGCGCGTCGCGCACGTAGAGCCACTCGTCGCCCACCTGCACGGGCTCGTCGCCGTTGAGCCCGGTGGCCCACAGCACGCGGTAGACCAGCTCGGGATCGTTGCGCGGGCACAGGCCCAGGGCGTCGCCGACCTTGTAGGTGAGGCCCGAGCCCGCGAGGGACAGCGCCAGGTGCTGGGTGGTCTTGTCGCTGCGGGGATCGTTGAGGTTGTGGTTGTCGATGACCGTCGCGAAGAACGGGTTCTTGCGGGTGCCGAGGGCCGGGGGCTGGCGGGGGCTCGGCGCGTGGGCGGCCGGGGCGCTCGCCGCCGGCACCGCGGGCCCCGGGGTGACCGCGGGCCGGGGCAGGGCCGGCAGGGCCGTGAGCACCCGGCTCAGCCAGGCGTCGAAGGGGGCCTCGTAGTCGGTGTCGCAGTCCTGCCGCGGCGCGATGCGCGTGGCGCCGAGGGCCTCGAGGCGGGCGTCGAAGTCGACGCCGCACTGGCAGAAGTCGGGGTAGCTGCGGTCGCCCAGGCCGCAGACGCTGAAGTGCAGGCCGGGCAGCGCGCCGGCGGCCTGCATGACGTGGTCGTACAGGATCTCGGCGTTGGCCGGGGGCTCGCCGGCGCCAAAGGTGCTGGTGATGATCAGCGCCACGTGGAGCTGGGCGAGCTGCGCGGGATCGAAGTCGTCCATGTCGACGACGGCCACGGGCAGGCCCAGGGCGGCGACGGCCTCGCCGGTGCGCTCGGCCAGGTCCTGGCTGTTGTAGGTCTCGGTGCCGAAGAGCACGTGCACGGTGTCGATGACGCCGCCCGCGGGCTGGCCGGCCGGGGCGGCCGGGCCCGGGCCGGCGGCGGGCACCACCTGGGCGACGGCCGCGGCCGCGGCGGCGAGGTCCAGGCCCTGCACCGCCGCCAGGACCTGCTGGAGCCACGCCTCGAAGGGGGCCTCGTAGTCGGTGGGGCAGTCGGCGCGGGGGGCGAGCCGGCGCGCGCCGAGGGCCTCGAGGCGGGCGTCGAAGTCTTTGCCGCACTGGCAGAAGTCGGGGTAGGCGGTGTCGCCCAGGCCACACACGCTGAAGTGCAGCGCGGGCAGGGCAGGG
>JAUHVS010000706.1 GCA_030424955.1 bacterium
CCATGTCGGGGGTCGGATCGCTGGCGTCATCGTCATCGCAGGCGATGAGGCTGAGCGAGCACATGACATACAACAACGTACGAACTCTCATGGACAGATCTCCCCGGTATCCTGGCACTGCCAATTGGGTCGGCTCGCCGATGGGCGCCGACCGCGTCTTCCTGAACAACACAGGGGGCGAGCGGGCGGTGCCGGCAGGGGCGCTCATCGGCTGGGGCGATGGACCACACGCCCCCCTGCCCCTGGACCGGCCGGCCATGCGTGGGGTGTGTCGCCTGGTCGGCGCCACACTCGCTGCGCGCGAGCCGATTCAAGACACGCCGTCCCCCCCGTTCGGGCACCCACTCGATGCGCCTCACCGCTGCACGGGAGGCCGCCGAGCAGGTCTCTCGGTGATCTCGCCGCGCCACCCCTGGCGAGCTGGGCCGCGGTGATGTTGACAGCCCAACTTGCGACGGGCGGGTTGCGCGGTCAATCGTTGGACTTCGAGTGACCCCTCGAACAAGTTCGAGGGGTCGCCCGGATCCAGCTGCGCCCCGAGCGCCGGGCGGCGATGGGTGCTCAGGTGGAGGCTGAGACGCTCGACGGCCTGCGTCGGTGGCGCAGGGGGCGGTGCCAAGCGAGGGGAGCCCACGCTGACAGGCTGGCTTGGCACCCGCCCGGGGTGGGCGCCCGGTGGGCCGCGCCGCGCCTCGCCTCGCGCCCACCAGGCCGCCCTGGCACGCGCCCTGCAACCCGGCGCCGGTGACCGACCGAGCCCCGGAGGACCCCATGCCGATCACCCGTACCGCCCACCTGGCCGCGTCCCCCCTGGCCGCGTGCCTGTTCGCCGCGTGCCTGTTGATGGGCTGCGAGGGGGACGACGCGAGCAGCACCGGGACCACCGGGGCGGTCGACGGGGCCGCGCCTGAGGTGGACGGCGGCCTCACCGAGTCGGACGCGGCCCCGGACGCCACGCCCACCGCCGACGACGGCGCTGCGCTCGATGCCGGCGCGCCCGACGGGGACGCGCCCGACGCCGATCTGCCGCCCGACGCGGGGGCGCCGCTCACTGGCGTGACCTGCGCCGAGGGCCAGGATCCCCGCCCGGCCCACTGGGGCATCGAGAGCCACTGCAAGGGTCAGCCGCCGGCCTACGACCGGGTGTTCGACGACAGCCGCGTGCACCGCATCGACCTGCGCATCGACGCCGAGACCCACGCCGCCGCCATGGCCGATCTCACCGACATCCTCGGTGAGCCGGGCCGGGGGGGCCGCCCGGGCGCCTTCTCGGACCAGACCCCCATGTGGTTCGAGGCCGAGGTCACCTACGACGGCCTGACGTGGACCCACGTGGGCATGCGCTACAAGGGCAACTCGTCGCTGCAGGCGGTGTGGTCGTCGGGCGGCAAGAAGCTGTCTTTCCGGTTCAACTTCGACAAGTTCGAGGACGCCCACCCCGAGATCGACAACCAGCGCTTCTTCGGCTTCAAGAAGATGACCTTCAGCAACGGCTTCAACGACGACAGCCTGATGCGCGACAAGCTGGCCGCCGATCTGTTCCGCCTGGGGGGCGTGCCCGCGGCCCGCGGTGTGTTCGCCGAGGTGCACGCCGATCTGGGCGAGGGGCCGGTGTATATGGGCCTGTACACCATGATCGAGGACCCCAGCGACGAGCTGCTCGGCGTGCAGTTCGATGACGACAGCGGCAACCTCTACAAGCCCGACGGCACGACGGCCACCTGGGCCTCGGTGGACCCGGACGACTGGGTCAAGGAGACCAACGAGGACGACGGCGACTGGCAGGATGTGATCGACGCGGTCGCTGCGCTGAACGGCGACCGCAGCGACGCCGCGGCGTGGCGCGCCACCCTCGAGGCCCACGTCGACGTGGACGCGTTCCTGCGCTCCCTGGCCATCAACCAGAGCATCGTCAACTGGGACAGCTACGGCTTCATGACCCACAACTACTATGTGTACGCCGACCCATCAGACGGCGGCCGGCTGGTGTGGTTCCCGTGGGATCTCAACGAGGCGATGCTGGTGCGCGGGATGCGCGGCAGCGATCCCACCGAGGTGATGCTGGACGGCGTCGGCGCCAGCTGGCCGCTGATCCGCTTCTTGCTCGATGATCCTGTGTACCGCGCGCGCTACGTGGATCTGTTGGCGGAGTTCCTGGCGATCGGGCTGGACGCCGCTGACCTGACCGCGCGCATCGAGCGGGAGCACGCCCTGATCGCGCCCTACGTCAACGGCGAGGTGCAGGCCGAGGCGTCGCCCTACTCCAACCTGTCGCGCGCCGGCGCCTTCGACACCTCCATCGAGGGGGGCGGCACGGCCCTGCTGCCCCACCTCGCGGGGCGCCGCGTGGCCGTGCAGGCCGCCATCGACGCCGAGCGCCCGTAGCCCGCGCGCCGCCCGGGCCCTACACGGGGGGCTGGCGCGCCGGCGGCCCGGCGCCGAGAATGGGCGGGCGAAGCGGAGGGCCGGGGGGCATGGTGCACAGCGACAGCCCACAGCGATGGCAGGCTCACCTGGTGAGGCACGCCCCCACGACGCTGCGACGGGCGCGGCTCGCGGCAGACGGCCGGCGGCTGCACCTGTGGCTCACGGACCCCGACGACGCCCCAGCGGTGCGCTGGGCCGTCGCGGCCTTTGAGGCCACCCACGGGGGGCCGCTCGAGGTGCTCTTCGACGACGCCCGCGACGGCGCGCTGGTCTTCGACCGGCAGACCCCCTGGGACGGGACGGACGGCGCCTTCGACTTCAACCTGGCCTTCACCCTGCAGCCCGTGGCGCAGGGCCCGGTGGCGGCGTCCGCGGCCGCGGCCAGCGACGCCGTCTGGGCGGCCGCGGGCCCCCTGTCGACCCTGGCGTCGGGGCCCATGGACGCCCACTACCGGGCCCCTGAGGCCCCCGCGCCGCCGGATCTTGACCCCGCCGACCCCGACAGCCTGGCCCGCTGGCTGACCCCCGACGCGGGGATCACGGTGCCGGCGCCCCCCGACGGCCTGCCGGGGCTGGCGCGCACCCACGGCGCCCGGGCGCTGACGGGGATCAGCCTGGGCCGCGACCCCTGGGCCCGGCTCGCCGTGCCGCTCGGCGCCGATCCCGCGCGGCTCACCTACCGCCTGGAGGGTGGCTTCGCCCCCGTCTTCGGCGAGGCCCGGCACGCCCCACCGTTGGCCGGCGAACACACGGTCTGGGTCCGTGCCCCCGGGCACGGCATGGCGACCTGGGACGTGACCGGGGCGGCCGGCGAGGTCACCCAACTCCGCATGTTGTGGGACCTGGGCGCCGCCCAGCCGGGGCTTGAGGGCCGCCCCCCCGACACCGTCGTCGCGGGCGCCCCGCTCCGCGCCTGGCACGCGGCCCAGCGGGCGCTCTGGCAGGCCGCGCTGGCGCCGCTGTGGGCCCGCGGCTGGCAGGCCCGTGGCTTCCCGCCCGGGGTCGGCCCCACCGGGTAGGCGCCCCTCAGTGCCCCCGGGTGTGCACCACCCGGTG
>JAUHVS010000008.1 GCA_030424955.1 bacterium
CTTAGTAGCTTGGCCTTCTCTTACCCAAAGACGCCTGTTCACGCCGCGCCGCTCGAGCTCGCGCTCAAACACCACAACGTCACAAGCTTCATTGCTTGCACACTCATCTCGATTGTCAAAGATCATGAAGGACGCCCAAAGGCGATTCCCTCAAAAGCGAATTGAGCAGATTGCTGAACGTGGCCGTTCTCTCCACACCGGTCGCCCAGTGCGAGATTAACCAGAGTCTTCGACCACCATCTAGGGTGGTCAAGCTCCTTAGAAAGGAGGTGATCCAGCCGCAGGTTCCCCTACGGCTACCTTGTTACGACTTCACCCCAGTCGCTAACCAGACCTTGGACGGCTGCCTCCCGAAGGTTAGCTCACCGGCTTCTGGTCCAATCAACTCCCATGGTGTGACGGGCGGTGTGTACAAGGCCCGGGAACGTATTCACCGTGGCATGCTGATCCACGATTACTAGCGATTCCGACTTCATGGAGTCGAGTTGCAGACTCCAATCCGAACTGAGAACGGTTTTTTGGGATTGGCTCCACCTCGCGGCTTGGCAACCCTTTGTACCGTCCATTGTAGCACGTGTGAAGCCCCGACCGTAAGGGCCATGAGGACTTGACGTCGTCCCCACCTTCCTCCGGCTTGACACCGGCAGTCTCTCTAGAGTGCCCAGCCGAACTGCTGGCAACTAAAGACAGGGGTTGCGCTCGTTGCGGGACTTAACCCAACATCTCACGACACGAGCTGACGACAGCCATGCAGCACCTGTCACTGAGTTCCCCGAAGGGCACACCTCCTTTTCGGGAGGCTTCTCAGGATGTCAAGGCCGGGTAAGGTTCTGCGCGTTGCTTCGAATTAATCCACATGCTCCACCGCTTGTGCGGGCCCCCGTCAATTCCTTTGAGTTTTAGCCTTGCGGCCGTACTCCCCAGGCGGGGCACTTAATGCGTTAGCTTCGTCAGCGCAGGGGTTAATACCCGCACCAACTAGTGCCCATCGTTTACGGCGTGGACTACCAGGGTATCTAATCCTGTTTGCTACCCACGCTTTCGCGCCTCAGCGTCAGTCACCGTCCAGGTGGCCGCCTTCGCCACCGGTGTTCCTCCCAATATCTACGAATTTCACCTCTACACTGGGAATTCCGCCACCCTCTCCGGGACTCAAGACCACCAGTATCCAATGCACGTCCTCGGTTGAGCCGAGGGATTTCACATCAGACTTAATGGCCCGCCTGCGCGCGCTTTACGCCCAATAATTCCGAACAACGCTTGCACCCTCCGTATTACCGCGGCTGCTGGCACGGAGTTAGCCGGTGCTTTCTAAAGTAGTACCGTCGGAGTACCGGGTATTAACCGATACCGGCTCGTTCTACTCAACAGTGCTTTACGACCCGAGAGCCTTCTTCACACACGCGGCGTTGCTGCGTCAGGCTTTCGCCCATTGCGCAATATTCCCCACTGCTGCCTCCCGTAGGAGTCTGGGCCGTGTCTCAGTCCCAGTGTGGCTGATCATCCTCTCAGACCAGCTAGCCATCTTCGGCTTGGTAGGCCATTACCCCACCAACTACCTAATGGCACGCGGGCTCATCCTCAGGCGACAGGTCCGAAGATCCCCATCTTTTCCCACCAGCCATAAAGCCTGTGGTCTCATGCGGTATTAGCTCCCCTTTCGAGAAGTTATCCCCCACCCGAGGGCAGATTACCCACGCGTTACTCACCCGTTCGCCGCTCTACTCACCCGAAGGCTTTCGCGCTCGACTTGCATGTGTTAAGCACGCCGCCAGCGTTCGTTCTGAGCCAGGATCAAACTCTCCAGTTGAGTTCGATGCTGACCGACTCACCCCGAAGGGTGGGCCGATCCATTAATGGGCTCACGCTCTTACTTTGCGTTCTGCTCAATTCGCTTTTCAAAGAACCGCCGCCGTTTCCGGCGACCGGCGCTGCCATCAGCAGCGGAAGCGGTTTATACGTCAGGCCCCTTTGGGCGGCAACTTCTTTTTTCGTTCTTCCCGCCTTCCGGGGGGCTGATCGCAGGCAAGTCTGCGAGGCGCCTAAGGAATTTATTTTCAGGCCTGGAAGACGGGCCGCGGGCGAGCTGTTCCTTGGGGCGGAGGTGGTGCGCCGCAGCCCTTTGGCCGGCTCCGCCCCCCCAGTTGAGGGGACTTGACCTTATATATACGTCGACGATCCTGAGGGGGTCGAGGGCGGTCGGTGTTGACCGAAATCGCTGCCGGTGCTAGGGAACTGCGGTTTTGAGCCGGGAGAGTCCGGCTGAACGAAGGAGTCAACAGAACGATGTGGATCCACATGAAGCGCGTGGGGCTTTTCGTCAGCCTGGTTTTGGCCGTGGCGGCGTGCGGTAACAAGACCGAGGGCAATGGCCCCGCCAAGGCTGCGGGCTCCGCGGCGGCGTCGGCCGCCAAGAGCGCGGCGGCCCCCGGGTCGGCGGCGGTCAGCAAGGCCAGCACGGCTGGCACGGCGGCTGCTGCCGCTGTGGCCATCGATCTGCCCGCAGGTCCGATCGCGAAGGTCAACGGGACCGAGATCGACCGCGAGGAGTTCGTCAAGAAGTACACCAAGATGACGAAGGCCTTCACGACCCGGAAGAAGGACATCCCCGAGGGGCTGGCCAAGCGCTACAAGCAGTCGATCGTCAAGCAGCTGGTGGACAAGGAGCTCCTGTCGCAGGAGGTCAAGAAGCTCAACGTGCAGGTGCCCGCCGCGGACCTGGACAAGGAGTTCGCCGACTACAAGAAGATGTTCCGCACCGACGAGAACTTCGAGCGCTACCTGAAGAGCTCGGACATCACCGAGGCGCAGATCAAGGACAACATCAGCCACAACCTGGCGGTGAACGCCCTGCTCGACAAGAGCGGCGATCTGAAGGTGGCCGACGCCGAGGTCAAGGCCTACTACGACGAGAACAAGGCCCGCTACGAGGTCAAGGAGCAGGTCCGCGCGAGCCACATCCTGCTGAAGGTGGCCAAGGACGCCGACAAGGCGGCCGACGCAGCGGCGAAGGCGAAGGCTGACAAGGTGTACGCCGAGGCCAAGAAGAAGGGCGCGGACTTCGCCGAGCTGGCCAAGAAGAACTCCGAGGGCCCGACGGCGCCCCGCGGTGGCGATCTGAGCTACTTCACCCGCGGCCGCATGGTGCCCGAGTTCGACAAGGCCGTGTTCACGATGGACGTCGGCCAGGTCTCGGCCCCCATCCGCACGCAGTTCGGCTGGCACGTGATCAAGGTGACCGACAAGAAGGAGGGCAAGCAGCGCTCCTTCGAGGAGGTCAAGGAGTCCATCGACAAGCTGCTGCGCAACAAGAAGAGCCGCAAGGCCAAGGTCGATCTGCTCAAGCGCCTGCAGGAGACCGCCAAGGTCGAGGTGCTGCTGCCCGGGGTGTCCCTGGACCCGACCCCCGTGCTGCCGACCTCGAAGGGCAAGGCGATGCCCCTGGCGGCGCCCGCCTCGAAGATGGCCCCGAAGGCGCCCGCCTCCAAGTGAGCCTGCGGCGGGCCTGCTCGCCCGCCCGCTGCCCTCCCCCCTCTGGCAGGACGCGTTGAGCGGGCTTCCTTGGCCTGGGTCCGCGTTCTGCTAGGGTGAGCCCCGAGACCACTTCGCCGAGAGGCGGCTGATGGCGGCTCGCCGACACCCAGAAGACTCCGTCGTCGCCAGCATCGATCAGGTGCGGGCCATGTTGCGCGAGGAGGCAGCGCCGGCCGGTGAGGCCGACGACGACGGCGCCGAGCGCGCCACGGTGGTCACCCACCGCGCAGCGCTGCCCTACGCGAGCGCCTCGGAGCGGTCGGCTGAGGCGGCGCTGCCGGTGGCCGGGGTGCCGACCGCGGCCGAGGTGGCCGCCAGCCGCGCGGCCCGGTGGGCAGACGACGCGGCGTCTGTGGAGGTGGTGCGGTCCGGTGCGCGGCGGGTGTCGGGGTGGCGGGTCCTGGCGGCTGTGGCGGTGGTGGTCGGGGCCGCGTCGATCGGCGCGTGGGCCTGGTGGACTCACCGCGCGCCGGCAGAGGCGGCCGCGGGCGTCGTCGCCGCCGGCCCTGCGGTCGCGCCCACAGCCCCAACCGCGGCGAGCTCACCGACGGTGCCACCGCCGGTGGCGCGGTCACTGCGGCTGACCGCCGCCCTGGCGGTGGCCCAGGCGCGGCTGGCGGCGCAGGCCGTGCCCGAGCCGCCCGCGAGGGCCCCGGCGTCCAGCGTGGCGGCGGCGTCCGCGAGCGAGCCGCCAGCGCCCGCCCCTGCGAAGCGGCGACGCGCCCGTCGCACGCCTCGCCGTCAGGCGCGCTCGCTGCTGGTCCGGCGTCCCCGCGGGCCGACGGCACAGGGGATCAAGGCCAAGGCCGTCGCCAAGCAGCCACGGGTCAAGGGGCCCCGCGCCAAGCGGCGGGCCAAGCGGCCACTGACCCGGCAGGATCGCCGGCTCGATGCGCTCATCAACGGGCTGTGACCCGGGATAGCCTGGGGGGACTCTGTAGCGCCCTCGCAGGCCCGGCGACGGCGCCCCGCGGCGCGCGCCCGCCCTCAGTCGAAGACGAAGATGACGGCGCCATCGGCGGCGCTGGGCCAGCGGGGCGCGGCGAGGAACCGGCCGTTGAGCTCAGCGGTCAGCGTGCCCTGCGCGTCGGCCGGGATGTAGCGGTCGATGGCGTTGAGGAATGGGAAGCCCTCGAAGGCGGCGATCTGGTCGCCATCCTCGGCGTCTACCTGGTCGTCATAGGCGAAGAGCGCGATGAGGGTGTCTTCGGGCGAGGCCAGGGCGTCGGTGGCGAGGGCTTCCCCGTTGAGGGCGAGGGTGTCGCGGCCGGCGAGCACCGCCTGACTCGCCGAGAAGATCACCACGACGCTGTGGGCGTTGGCGAAGGGGATGGCGTTCAGCAGGACGCCCGCGAGGCCCTCGCTGGGGAGGGTGCGCAGGTAGACGAGGCCGTTCGAGCGCACGAAGGGCTCACGGTAGTAGTGCACCTGACGGCCCCCCGCGGTGGGCGTCACGTGGAGCTCGTAGTGGGTGTCGGGCTGGACGTCGACGGGACCCCAGCGGCCGGCGTCATCGGCGACGAGCTGGGCCTCGGGGCGATCGCCCTGCCGCTGGCCCGTGCGGGCGTCGATGGGCCAGAGGTCGATCTGCGCGCCGGCCGCTGGCTGGTTGTCGCCGAGGTTCCCGGCGACGCCAGCGATCTGGATCGGGGCCCCTGCCTCGATGTCGGTGGTGGCCGGCGCCGCGTCGTACAGGAAACGGTAGAGGGCGTCGAAGCTCGCCGGTGAGGTCGCCACGGCGTAGTGGTCGAGGTCGGGCAGGCTGCGGTTGTCGACGCCGGGGATGTCGGCGCCGGCGACGACGGTGTCGCCCGGCGACCAGAGGTTGAGGGTCGCGACGGGCGCGCCCTCGGGGCCCGGGGGCGTGCTCTCAGGGCTGCTGCCGACGTGGACGTAGTGGCTGATCTTCGCGGCCCGGGCCGGATCCGCGAGGTAGGTGTAGCCGAGCCCCCCGCCCGCGCTGTGGCCCATGAGGTCGACGGTGTCGGCGCCGAAGCGGGCGCGGGTGGCGTCGACGACGGCGTCGAGGGCCGCGGCGTGGTCCGCCCGGCGGTCGAGGCTGTCCCAGTCGAAGGCCAGGTAGCGCTCGGGGCAGTGGCCGTTGCTGGCGAAGCGCTGCGCCTGGGTGGCCCAGGTGTCGCCCGAGGCGAGGAAGCCGTGGGCCATGATCAGCGGCGGGCGGCTGTCGTCGCAGCTGGGGCCCGCGTCGGGGCCTGCGTCGGCGACGCCGAGATCGCCCCGCTGCAGGGGGGCCGGCGCGTCGCCGTCGCCCGAGTCACAGCCGGCGAGCAGGGGCAGGGCGAGGAGGCAGAGCACGGTCGCGCGCATGGGTCGCTCCAGTGAGGGGCCAGCCCAGCGGCCGGCGGTCGGTGAGGGAGACACCCGAGGGGACCCGTCGGTCACACGGCGGGTGGCGGGCGGGGCCGGCGCGGGTCGAGGTCAGGCGGTCCGGCCCTGGGCGAAGGCCCGGCGCAGGGCCTGCGCCGCCACGCGAATGTCGGGGGTGCGCAGCAGGGTGGTGATGGTGCCGAGCCCCGCCGCGCCGGCGCGGGCCACCGCCTCGGCGTTGTCGAGGCTGATGCCACCGATGGCGACCACCGGGCGGTGGGCGGCCTCGACCAGGCCCGCCAGGCCGGCGAGGCCCAGGGGCTCGCTGGTGCTGCTGCGGGTGGTGGTGGCGAAGACGGGGCTGGCGGCGAGGTAGTTGGCGCTCGCGGCGTCGCCCAGCTGCTCTGGGCCGGACACGCTGACGCCGATGATGGCGTCCGGGCCCAGCAGGGCGCGGGCGGCCGCCAGGGGGAGGTCCCGCTGGCCGATGTGCACGCCACAGCCGGCGGCTGCGGCGACGTCGACGCGGTCGTTGACGATGACCGGGACGCCGTGGGGCGCCAGCCGGCCCTGCAGCGCGCGGGCCTGCTCGAGCAGGTCGCGGGCCTCGGCGCGCTTGTCGCGCAGTTGCACCAGGGTGACCCCGCCCACCACCGCGGCCTCGCAGAGGTCCAAGAGGTCGCGGCCGGCCATCAGGTCGGGATCGGTCACGAGGTAGAGGGTGAGATCGAGGGCCATCAGGCGCTCCGCTGGATGTCGACGCCGGCGCGCACGGTGGGCTCGTCGAGGCTGTAGAGGGCGTCGAGCAGGGCGACGCGGAAGGAGCCCGGGCCTTGGGCCGTGCGCGCGGCCTGCTGCGCCGCCACGCCGTAGAGCGCGCAGGCGTGGCTGGCGGCCGCCAGGGGGACCGCCTCGACGGCCAGGCACGCGCCCACCAGGGCGCTGAGGGCACAGCCCGCCGCGGTGACCCGGGTCAGCAGGGCGTCGCCCCCGCTGATGTGCAGGGCCTGCTCGCCATCGGAGACGTAGTCGACGCCGCCGGTCACGGCCACCACGGCCTCGAAGCGGCGCGCCACGTCGGCGGCTGCCCCATGGGCCGAGGTCACGTCGTGGGCAGCCTCGACGCCCTGGGGCCGCCCCCCTGCGCCCGCCAAGGCCATGATCTCACTGGCGTTCCCACGGACCACGGTGGCGAAGGGCGCGAGGCGGGTGGCGACCTGGGTGCGGTAGGCGGTGGCGCCGGCGCCGACGGGGTCGAGCACCACGGGCATGCCGCGGTGCACGGCCTGATCGATGGCGGCCCGCATGCCACCGACCCAGCCATCGCTGAGGGTGCCGATGTTGACCACCAGGGCGTCGGCCGCGAGGGCGAACTCCGCCGTCTCCTGCACGGCGTGGATCATCGCCGGCGACGCGCCGACCGCCAGCAGCACGTTGGCCGACAGGTCCATCGCGACGTAGTTGGTGATGTTGTGCACCAGCGGGCGCCGTTCGCGAATGCGCGACAGGGTCCGCCAAGCAGCGCCACCGTGATCCATGTTCGGGCTCCAGTGCCGGGTTGGCGTGCGCATGACAGCAGCTTTCGGGGGCGCTGTCAGCCCCCAGCGGGCCGAGGGCCGTGTGCGCGGCCGCGCAGGGCGCGGACCTGCTAGGCTGTGCAGGTGTGATCGATCAGGGGTGCCCCGTGTCGCAGATCTGGGTGGACGCGGACGCCGCGCCGCGTCCGTGCAAAGACATCTTGTACCGAGCCGCGCAGCGCCGCAGCGTGACGGTGACGTTGGTCGCCAACCAGTGGATGCAGGTGCCCGGCGGGCGCGTGCACTTCGTGCAGGTGCCCGGCGGGCCGGATGTGGCCGATGACTACATCGCCGAGCGCTGCGCCCCCGGCGATCTGGTGGTGACCGCCGACATCCCGCTGGCGGCCCGCGCTGTGGAGAAGGGGGCCACCGTGGTGACCCACCGCGGCCGACACCTGGACGAGGACAACGTGCGCGAGGCGCTGAGCGTGCGGGACTTTCACGACGGCCTGCGCGACGTGGGGGTGCAGACCGGCGGACCCGCGCCCTATGATGACAAGGTGAAGCAGCGCTTCGCGAACACGGTGGATCGCTGGATTACGTCCAACGGGTGACGGCGCGCCAGCGGGCGCCGCGACCCCCCAGAGGAGGCGGCGGATGGGCTCGATACCCGAGGTGTTCAACCTGGCGGACCGCTGCCTGTTCGACCGGCTGAGCGAGGGGCTCGGCGATCGCACGGCGCTGCGCTTCGGCCCCCGCGCCTGGAGCTACGCCGAGGTGGCCGAGCGGGCCTGGCGGGTCGCCGGCGCGCTGCAGGCCGCCGGCGTGCGGCCCGGCGAGCGGGTGTACCTGGTGCTGCCCGACGTGCCGGCCTTCGCCTGGGCGTTCTTCGGCGCCCTCAAGCTGGGGGCCGTGGTCTGCCTGGGCAACCCGCTGACCCCCACCGAGGGGCTGCGCGCCGTGGTGGACTATGTGGGGGCGGCCGCCGTGGTGACCACGCCCGCGGTGGCCGACGCCCTCGCGCTGTGCGACCGGCCCGTGTTCACCGTCGAGGACTGCGCCACCCTGGACGCCGACGGCGAGGGGCCCCTGGATCGCGCGGACTGCTTCGTCAGCGCCCTGGCCGAGGCCCCAGCGCACCCCACCCTGGCCCCGACGCACCGCGACCAGCCGGCCATCTGGCTGTTCACCAGCGGGAGCACCGGCCGCCCCAAGGCCGCGATGCACAGCCACCGCGACTTCGCCTTCAACATCGAGGTGTACGCCAAGGGCACCGTGGGCTACCGCGCCGACGACGTGTGCGTGAGCGTGCCCCGGCTGTTCTTCGGCTACGCCACCGGCACCAACCTGATGTTCCCTTTCGCCGTGGGCGCCTGCGCCGCGCTGTTCAGCGAGAAGCCGACGGCCGAGCGCGTCGCCTGGGCCGTGGCCTACTACCGGGCGACGGTGCTGACGAACGTGCCCACGCTGATGGCCAAGCTGCTCGCGGCCGACGCCGCAGGGGCGGCGGTGGATCTGTCGAGCCTGCGCTTCTCGCTGTCGGCCGGCGAGGCGCTGCCGCCCGCGCTGCTCGAGCGCTGGATGGGCCGGTTCTCGGTGCCCGTGTACGACGGCATCGGCAGCGCCGAGATGTTCCACATCTACCTGACGAACCGGCCGGGGGATGTGCGCCCCGGGAGCCTGGGCCGCCCCGTCGAGGGCTACACCCTGCGGCTGCTGCCCCGCGACGCCGAGGGGCCCGGCGCCGCCGAGGTGCCCGAGGGGGAGGCCGGCGTGCTGTGGGTGAAGGGCGACTCGGTGGCCCACGGCTATTGGCTCGATCGCGCGCAGAGCTGGCAGACCTTCCACGGGCACTGGTGCCGCACGGGCGATGTGTTCGTGCGCGATGGGGACGGCTACTACTGGTTCCAGGGCCGGGCGGACGCGCTGCTGAAGGTGGCGGGCCAGTGGGTGAGCCCCACCGAGGTCGCGCACTGCCTGTCGGCCCACCCCAGCGTGGCGGAGGCCGCCGTCATCGGCGTGACCCGCGACGGGCTGGTGCTCACGCGGGCGGTGGTGGTGTGCCACGACGGGGTGTCTGACGCCGAGCGGGCGGCGGCCCTTCAGGCGTGGGTGAAGGCGCGGCTGGCGCGCTACAAGTATCCGCGGGAGGTGGTGTTCATGGACGCCCTGCCCCGCAACGACCGCGGCAAGGTGGATCTGCACGCGCTGCCCCGCGACTGACCTGGCGGTGCGCAGGTTTGCCCGCCGGGGGCGCGATCCCGTAGCGTCCCGCCGATGACCGAACGCAGGGCCCTCGTCATTGGCGCGCACGTCTGGCTCGATCCGGCCTGGTCGGATCGCGGCGGCGTCGCGGCGGTGCTCCGCCAGATCGCCGGGCGCCTCGAGGCCGGCGGCTGGCGCGTGCGGGCCCTGCTCGACGACGCCCCCGACGATCGCCACCGCCCGCTGCTGGCCAACGTGCTCGACGGCCTCGCGTGGCTGGCCCACGACGGCCCCTGCCTGCTGGTGCTGTCGGGCGCGATCCAGGGCGACACCTTCCTGGTGCGCGACGCGCGGGCGAACCGGCTGGACCGCACGGGGCTGCCCCTCGCCGAGCTGCGCCACGAGCTGCCCGCGACCGCGGCGATCATCGCCGACGTGCCCCTGGCGCCCAGCGCCTGGGGGGAGGCGCGCTGGGCCCTGGGCCAGACCCCCGAGGCGGCCCCCACGGCGCAGGGGCCTGGCCCCTTCCTCAGCGCCGTCTGGCGGGCGCTGGCCGAGGCTGGCCCCACGAGCGCCAGCGTGCTGGCCGCGGCGGTGGCGGCCCACGGGGGCTGGGCGCGCGGGGATCTGAGCGATGGGCTGCTGCCCGCCCTGCCCGCGGTGGCCGCGCGGGCGTGCCCCAGCTGCCAGGCGCCCGTGCCCGACGTGGCGGCGGCGTTCTGCCCCGGCTGCGGCGGCACCCTGACCGCGAGCGGCACCCTGGATCATGGGCGCTACCGGCTGCTGCGCCGCCTGGGGGCGGGGGGCATGGGCGAGGTGTTCCTGGCAGAGGACGCCCGGCTGAAGGTGCGCCGCGCCATCAAGCTGCTGCGGCTGCCGCCAGAGCTCCCCGAGGAGGAGGCCGCCGGGCTGCGCGCGCGCATGGTGCAGGAGGCCCGGGCCGCGCAGGCCCTGGGCGAGACGAGCCACCACGTCGTGCGGGTGTTTGACGTGGGCCACGATCCGGTGCGCGGCGAGCCCTTCCTGGTGATGGAGCTGCTGGACGGCGAGACGCTGGCCGATCGGCTCGCCCAGGGCCCCATGGCCCGGGCCGAGGCGCTGCGCATCGGGCGCACGGTGGCCCGCACCCTGGCCCAGGCCCACGCCCGGCAGACGGTGCACCGCGATCTCAAGCCCGAGAACATCATGCTGGTGACCCACGGGGGGCGGCCGGACTTCGTGAAGCTGCTGGACTTCGGCCTGGTGAAGCTCGCGCAGGCCGACGTGCACACCCGCTCGGGCCACATGATGGGCACGCTGCAGTACATGCCGCCCGAGCAGCTCAAGGGCGAGGCGGTGGACGCGCGGGCGGACGTGTTCGCCCTGGGGGCCGTGCTGTACGAGTGCCTGTCGGGCGTGCGCGCCCTGCCCGGCCGCAGCCAGCAGGCGATCTTCGCGATCCTGTTGGATCGGGGCGTGGCGCCGCTGGCCGAGGTGGCGCCCGCGCTGCCCCCCGCGCTGTGCGCGCTGGTGGATCGCTGCCTGCAACTCGACCGCGCGGCGCGGCCGGCCCACGCGGGGGAGGTGGCCGACGCGCTGGAGGCCTTCGAGAGCGGCGCCCTGGAGGCCACGGCGGCCCCCAGCGCCCCCCTCGGCCGGGCGCCGGCCGCTGAGCCCATCGCGTCGAGCGCCACGCCGACCCCGGCCGCCGGAGCGCCGGCCCCCCGGGCGCGGGCCGCCTGGGGGCTGGGCGCCGCGCTGCTCGCGGGGGGCGCGGCCTGGGCCCTGTGGCCCGCCCCGCCGCCCGCTGGGTCCAGCCCGCCCGCCGTCATCGCGCAGCCCGCGGACGCGGCCCGGCCCGCAGACGCCGGGATCTTGGATCAGGCCCTCGCGGCACGCCCGGACGCGGCGCCCCGCCCGGCCCCCAGCGCCGCGCCGGCCCCGCAGGTCGCGGCCCCCCCCGCCGCGTGGCCCGCCGATCTGGGCGAGGTGCAGACCCAGAGCGACGGGGGTGGCCTGGCGTGGACCGGGGGCAGCCCGGCCCAGCGGTACGCCGCGGCCATCGCCACCCTGCTGCTGGCCGATCCGGCCGGCTGGGGCGACCTGCCGCCGCCGCTGCGCCCATGGCTCGCCCGCCTGCTGGCGCCGCAGCATTTGACCGCGTCTGCCGATCGGCTGACCATCGGGGCGACCGCGCGCGCCGCGGTGGAGGCCCGCCGCCCGGCGGCCTGGTCGTTGCGGGGGGTGGGCACGCTGCTCGCCCCGCCCAGCGGCCCGCCGGTGTTCGTGGCGGCGCGGTGTGGCGATGTGCAGGGCCGTGAACGGTTGTTCACAGCCCAATGGTCAACGCCAGGGTACGGTGACGGCCGCTGCGAGGGCGCCCGGTGTCTGCCCGCCCTGACCCGCGCCCTCAAGACGGCGCGCGGGGTCGCGGAGTCGCTGCGGCTCACCCTGGGGGTCGGGCCGCTGGATGGGGAGGCTGATGGGGGCCAGGTTCGTCACGTTCGTTGTCGCGTTCGGCCTTAGCGCCCACGCGATGGCTGCGCCCTGCGATGGGCCGCAGTCCCCCGCCATCAAGGCGCTGGCCAGCCAGCTCGCGACGGGCCGCGCCGACACCTGGGCCCAGCTGGTCGTCACGGCGGCGGGCCACACCGCGCAGGGCGCGCCGGCCGAGCGGGCGTGTGCCCACTACGTCGCCGGCGCCGCCGCCTTCTTCTTGAGCCACCCACCCGCCGAGCGCGCAGCGCGGGCCTGGCAGGCCGTGCGGCACCTCACCGCCGCCCAGGCCCTGGCCCCCGCCGCGATGGCCGAGCGGCAGCCCCAGGCCCGGCTCGCCAGCGCGTGGTCCCGGGTGGAGGACGCCCCCGGCTGGACCGCCAAGGCCGGCGTCGCGCCCGCCGTGCTGGTCACGGACGCGCCCGCGACGGTGCAGCTGTTCTCCCCCGTGGCCGGGCGCGCGCCCATCGAGCTGACCCTGGCCGCCGGCCGGCACGGGCTCACCCTGCGGCCCGGCCCGTGGCGCCTCGCGCGGCCCCACCCCACCTGCGCCCCGGCGCCACAGGCGGTCACCCTGGGCGGGGCCCCCGTGACCGTGCCGCCCCTCGCGTGCCCCGTGGCGCTGTCCATCACGGATCGGGGCGCGCCGGTGGCGGACGTCACGGTCACTGGGCCGCAGGGCCCGGTGGCGCTGGACGCGGTGCGCAGCGACGGCGGCCCCTTGACGATCCAGGCGCCCGGCTACGCCGCCGTGCGGGTGGCGCTCCCAGCGGCGGGCGGTGCGCTGGCGGTGGCCATGAGCCGCTGCACGGTGACCCTGGGGGCGACGACGGTCCCCGATGGGGTGCCGGTGCAGGGCCTCGGGCCCGGCCCGTGGGGCCCACGGGCGCTGGTGCTGTGGCCCGACGGCCCGGCGCCGACCCCCGTGACCGTGGAGGTGCCCCGGCCCAGCCTGTGCGAGGGATCGGCCCATGTGGCGCGCATCGTGGCGCCGCGGCAGGTGCTGGTCAGCGCGCGCGGTGGCGACGATCAGCCGGTGCCGCTGACCCGTCTGGTGGTTGGGCAGCGGGCCCGGTCCCCCGATGGCTTCGCCCTGCCCCCGGGCAGCTACATGTACCAGGCCAGCCGCGCCGGGGCCCCCCTCGCCCTGGGCCGCATCGACGTGCCTCCCTGTCCGTCGGCCGCCGACTGCCCGCCCCACGCCGTGACCGTGCGCTGGCCCCCCGAGCCGGCGGCGGCGTCCAACCGCCCCAGCGGGGTGGGGCCGCAGCTGACCCTGGCGCTGGGGGGCCTGGTGACCGCCGGCGGCCTGGTGGCCGGCCTGCAGGCGCTGTCGACCCAGCAGGCCATCGACGACTACACCACCCCCGCGCAGACCCGCAGCTCGCTGGGGGCGCTGATCGACCAGCGCGACCAGCAGGCGCTGACCGCCGACGTGCTGCTGGGGATCGGCCTGACCACCGCCGTCACCGGGCTGGTCTGGCTCTTGCTTACAGACTGAGGACAATGCGACGCGCCCTGCCCCTGCTGTCCCTCGCCCCCGCTTCCTCGGCGGCCCTCGCTGGCGTGGGGCTGGCCCTGGGGCTCGCCCTCGCCACCGGCGGCTGCTCCCTGCTGTTCGAAGACGAGGCCGGGCGCGCCGAGTGCAGCCTCGACAGCGACTGCCTGAGCCCCATCCGCGAGCAGTGCGATCCGGTCAGCCGGCGCTGCGTGCCCCGCCCGGTGACCGTGGGGACCGACGCCGACCTGCCCGCTGAGGACGGCCGCGCGCCGGCTGACGCCCGCCCGGTCGACATGGCCCCGGGTGACCTGGCCCCGCCGGACCTGGGCCCCCTCGACGCCACGCCCGCCGACGCGGCGCCGGCGCCCGACGCTGAGCCGCCCCCCGCCTTCGACTGCTTTGACGGCACGCCGGACGGCCGCCTCGCGCAGCCGACCGCCATCCAGGGCCGCGTGCCGTGGGCGTTCTGCACCCCCGCCGCGCTGGCGTGGACCCTGCCCGACGCCGAGGGCGTCGCCCTGTGGCGGTGGCGGGCGGACGGCCCGCCCGAGGTCATCGCCCGGCTGCCGGCGGACGTGCAGCCGGTGGTGTCGGCCGACGCGCTGTACCACGTCACGCCCAACCCGGAGGTCGGGGCGACCCCCAACCTGCGCCGCGTGGACCTGCTGGACGGGGCCGCTGACTTCGTGCTCCCCCGCGCCGGCGCCCAGGGCCAGCCCGCCGTGTACGCCGAGGACCTGGCCTTCGTGCAGCGCAACAGCGGCCGCGACACCGTCGTGGTGATCCGCCCGGCGCTGGGGCGCGTGGACTGCCGCGCGCCCTTGACCAACCAGTGGGGGCCCGCCCTGGGGCCCGACTGGGTGGCGTGGTTCGAGCGCAGCGACGCGGGCCGGGTGGAGGTCGTGATCGCGCGGGATGTGGCCTGCCAGGATCGCGTCGCCGTGCCCCTGCGCACCGCCCCGCCCGAGACGGCTCAGCTCGTGGCGGCGGGCCGCCGGCTGTACTGGCTGCAGCCCGCCGCCGATGGCCGCCAGCACCTGTGGCGCCTGGACCGCGACGATCTGGCGAGCCCGGCCGTCGATCTGGACGCCGACGCCGGCACCCACCGGGTGAGCTTGAGCGGCGCGGGGGGCTGGATCGCCACGACCCGCTACGTGCCCGGCCGGTATGTGGTGGAGGCGCTGGCCGCCAGCGACGAGCGCCGGCGCGTCACCACGCCCAACCCCACCAGCGCGCGGCACCCGACCCTGGGCGGCGGCCACCTGCTCTGGGCTGAGCAGGACGGCAGCGGCCGCTGGACCCTGCACCACCAGCCCCTGCCGGAGGCCTCGCCATGACCCCTCGCTCCACCGGTGCGGCCGCGTCCCTCCTGTGCCTCGGCGTCGCCGCCGCCCTCGCCCTGCCGGGCTGCGCCGCCGACGACGGCTTTGGGGCGACCCCGCCCCGGTTCGACCAGGGCGAGCCGCCCAGGCCCGACCAGGGCCCTGGCTGCCCAGCCGACCAGGTCGCGCTGAGCGAGGGGGTGTGCGTGCCGACGCCAGCGCCCACCCGTGAGGCGGTCTGCCCCTTCGTGCGCGAGTGGTTTTCGGCCTGCGAGGACGCCGACGGCGACTGCTTCGTGGCGCCCGACTGCCCCATGCCCGCAGCCCTGGTGGGGGTGATCACCGACTGCGACGACAGCCGCCCCCGTGTGCACCCAGACGCCCCCGAGCTGTGCAACGCCATCGACGACAACTGCGATGGCCAGGCCGACGAGGCCTTCCCCGACATCGGCCGGTCGTGCGAGGCGTGCGGCGTGACCGGCAAGCTCGAGTGCGCCGCGGGCGGCGGAGAGCCCGCCCTCGCCTGCAGCTCGGCGCCCGGTCAGAGCGGGGCGGACACCGCCCCGGTGGCCCCCGAGGTCTGCAACGGGCTGGACGACGACTGCGACGGGCAGATCGATGAGGCCTGCGCCCTGGGCGCGGCCGAGCCCGAGATCAGCCGCCACACCCCGGCCGTCTGCAGCGCCGATCGGGTGCTGCTGGTCGAGGCGGGCGCTGTGGTGGCCTGGCGCCGTGACGGCGACGCCTGGACCGCCCAGCCGCTGGCGGCGCCGGAGGGGGCCGGCCCGGCCCACCACCTGCGCTGCCGGGGCGAGGTCGCCACCTGGCTCGCGGGCGGCGACTGCAGCACCCCGCCCGATGGCCCCCTGCGCTGCACCGGCGCCTCGGTGCTCATGGCCGTGGGGGACGCCCCCGCCGTGGATCTGACCGGCGCCACCTCGCCCGGCCCGCCCGCCATCGGCCCGGACGGCCGCGTGTGGTGGCACGTGGTGCTGGACGGCAGCCCGCGGCTCACCCGCACCGCCGCCGAGGGCCCCGGCCTGGAGCGCCCCGCGCCGGACAGCCCCTTGAGCGATCCCACGCCGGGCGAGGGCGACACCCTGTTCGCCCGGGAGTGGACCGAGGGCGTGCCCGACGTGGTGTGGCTCGAGGGCGGCTTCGCGCAGTTCCTGGGTGGGCGGCCCGGCCGCCCCGAGGCGCCCGCGGCCGACGGCGCCTGGCTGGTGTGGCCCTTTGACGGCGGGGCCAGCCTGTGGGCCGTGTCGCTCAACGCCCAGCCCATCGGGCTGCAGATCACCACGGGCCCCGGGCCCCACGCCCACCCGCAGGTCCAGGACGAGCGGGTGCTGTGGGTGGACGGCGACACCCTGCGCGCCCTCGACCTGCGCACGGGCGTCGACCGCGCCGTCGCCACGGGGCTCGCGCGGCCCACCGACTTCTCGGTGGGCGCGGCCGGCGCGCTGGCCTGGATCGAGACCGACGCGGACGGCGCCGCCCAGCTCCGCCTCGCCACGCCGTAGCCACCGGGCGGCGCGCGGCCGGCGTCACAGCCCCGGCGGGGGCATCGGGCCGTGGTTGACGCCAACTCGGCGCCGGCCTACCTTGCGCCCAACTGTCAACGCCGCGTCCCCCTTGGGCGGGAGAGGTTGTCATGCGAGGGATCACGCGAATCATTCTGGGGGCCTGCCTGGCCGCCTTCAGCGCCGTACCTGCGGGCGCCGTGGGCACCTTCGTGGGCCCCGAGGGCTCCACGGTGCAGCTCGAGGCCTCCCGTTCGCTGCTGATCCGCTACGCCGACCGCGTGCAGATGATCACCCAGGTCAAGTACGCCGGCACCCCGGCCGACTTCGTCTGGCTGCTGGCCATCCCCAACGTGCCCAACGCCATCGACAACGGCGTGCGCACCGCCCCGGCGCCCCAGGCGGCCCTGGACGAGCTGAGCGACACCACCCACCCGGTGCTGGACGCCGTGTGTGACGGCGAGGCCACCGGGGCCCAGGCCGCCATCCGGCAGGCCGAGACCTGGGGGCCGGTGCCCAATGAGGGCCTCGCCGGCCGCGTCTTTGAGGCGCGGGACATCGAGAACGGCGATCTCGACGCCTACCTGGCCACGACCCGCGGCTACGTCATCGACGACGCCCTGCAGGCGGCCATCGCCGACACCGTCGACCAGAACTTCATGTTCGTGGCCGTGCACATCGACACCGCCGCCATCGGCGTGAACAAGATCGACCCCATCATCAGCGTGACCTGGCCCGAGGCCGCGGGCCCGACCCGCATCGGCACCCGGCCCATCGCCACCGCCCTGCCCAGCGGCGTGGCGGATCTGGTGATCTGGACGCTGGACGCCGGCCGCACCCAGGCCAACCTCACCACCCGTGAGCTCGACCTGTCGACGGTGGCCTTCACCGGCGCCACCGACACCAACTACCTCGAGGCCTTCGACGCCGACGTGGGGCGCCAGCAGGGCCAGGTGTTCATCACCGAGTTCGGCGAGCCTGTCAGCAACGCCACCTTCGAGAGCGAGATCCTCGAGACCTTCCGCAGCGAGAGCGGCGCCACCTTCCTGACCCGGCTGCGCGCCCGCATGGCCGCTGCCGTGTTCCGCACCAACGCCAAGACCGTGTCCTTCAACGCGCAGGGGGCCGCCGCCTACGGCCGCACCCACACCGTCGAGGGCTTCATGTGCGGCGGCGCGGTGACGCCCGACCAGGGCGTCTCGGAGGACATGGGCCCCGTCGTCGGCGACGACATGGGCGAGCCGACGCCCCTCGACATGGCCACCGGTGGCAGCGCCGACATGGGCAGCAGCGGGGGCGGCGGCGGCGGCGGTGGCTGCACCGCGCGCCCCGGCCACAGCGCCCCGTGGCCCTGGCTGCTGGGCCTGTTGCTGCCCATCGGCCTCCTCAGCCGCCGTCGTCGGCGCTGACCCTGTGCCTCACATCCAGTCTTCCCTTCTTGGGCGGTCCGCCATTCAGGCGGGCCTGTGCCCGTTCGCCGCAGCCCTCCGAGGGGCGGCGGTTTGACTTCCCCGCGATGGTGACATGAGCGAGTCAGAGCACGACGCCGGCGTCCTCCAAGAGGGCGCCTGGGAGCCCCACATCCACGCCGCGCTGACGGAGCTGATCCTGAAGCACGGCGTGGGCAGCGAAAACTACGACCCCGCCAAGCCCCCGCTGGTGGTGGTGGACTGCGACGAGACGCTGATCCACCACGACATCGGCGAGGCGATGCTGCGCTTCATGGTGACCCGGCGGCGCATCAAGACCGACCGCGGCTTCTGGAACATCGTGCCCGACAAGTTCGGCCGCGACGCCATCATGGCGGCCTACAAGGCCGTGGCCGGGCGCTCCGACGCCGAGGTCATGGACACCGCCGCCTACCGCCGCTACCGCGCGGGGCTGATCGGCGTGTACGAGACCATGCGTGAGCAGGACCGCGAGCAGGCGTACCTGTTCGGCGCCCGCATCATGAAGGGGCTGCACGAGCGCACCGTGGCCGAGCTGGTGGAGGAGGTCCTGGACTACGAGCTGGACCGCTCGCTGGGTCAGGAGGACATCGCCCACGGCCCGCCCTTCCACGGCATGGTCGTGCCCACGGGCATCCGGGTCTATCACGAGATGATCGACCTGCTGCGCGCCCTCGAGGCCTACGGCTTCGAGACCTGGATCGTGTCGAGCAGCAACCAGTACGTGCTGCGCGCCCTGGCCCGCCGCCTCAACTTCCCCGAGGAGCGCTGCCTGGGCATCGAGCTGCAGAGCCAGGGCGGCTCCATGACCGACCGCCCGGTCGAGCCGTGGCCCATCGGCGAGGGCAAGCTGGAGGTGTTCCTGGACACCGCCGGCCGCAGCCCCGTGCTGGTGCTCGGTGACTCGATGAACGACTTCGAGCTGCTCGAGAACTCGGACGAGCTGTCCATCGTGTTCGACAAGGGCGACGAGGACGTGGTCGAGAAGGCCGAGGAGCTCGGCTGGCTCGTGCAGCGCGAGCCCCTGACCGTCTGATCCGCCCCCCGGTGAGCGCGCCCTGCCGGCGCGTCACCGGCCTGGCCCTCGCCGCCGAGCGAGCGCCCCCCACCCCACGCTGCCATCGAGTCACCGGCCCCGCGCGGGCGCCCCTGCGCTGAGCGCACGGGCACGGCGCAGGGCTGCGCGCGCCGCTCAGCGGCGGGCGTGGGTGCGGCGGTGTGTGGGTGGCTGGGCCTGCGGGTCAGGCCGCAGGCGGCCCCGGCGAGGGGCTGCGGGGAGAGAGGGGGCGGGCGGCCCCCGGCGGGCCGGGCGGCCGGCTAGTCGGGATCCCGCTCACCCTCGAAGAAGCCCTGGAAGGGCGGGCCCTGATCCTGGCCCGCGCGGATGGTCCCCCGCCAGACGCCCTCGAAGAGCACGTCCACCGTGAGATCGTCGGTGGTCTCCACCAGGGTCATCTCGCCGTCGATGGTCAGCCGGGTGTCGATGCGCAGCCGGCCGATGATGGCCTCGGCCAGATCGCCCGCCACGCCGAAGACGGTGGTGCACCAGCCCTCGATGGTGCCGCGGCTGACGATGTTGATGCCGCCCAGCCGCAGGTGGCTGTTGCCGCCGGTGATGCCGTTGGCGAAGCCGGGGCAGTTCACCAGGTTCAGCAGACCGTCGCGCAGGTTGTTCGCGCCGTCGGCGATGAAGGGCAGGATGATCTGGTTGAGCACGAACAGGATCAGCCGGCCGTACTGCAGGTCGAGGGTGTGGCTGTCGATGACGCCGCGGTCGTAGTTGCTCACCCGGCCGGTGAACTGGCCGTACACCAGGTTGAGCCCCTCGAGGGCCGCCGCCACCTCGTCCATGGTGAAGGCGTAGCGCCCGCAGTCCTCGGGCGGGTTGGGGTCGTTGGTGCAGGGCAGGCGCCAGTAGAAGGCGATGCCGAGCCAGTTCTGGCTGCCGTCGAAGCTGCCGTCGCGCCGGGGCTTGCTCAGGCGGACTTTGCTGATGACCTCGAGGTCGCTCACGACCTGCAGCAGGTCTTGGCCGATGGTGAAGAAGTCGCGCACCCAGTCCGGCGCGTCGTTGTCGATGTAGGTGTTGATGATGCGGTTCAGGTCGTCCTCGACCCAGCCGCGCACCAGATCCACCACCAGGCCGCCCAGCACGCCCGCCGCCTCGCGGGCGAGGCCCTCCACCAGATCGAAGATGAGCGAGGCGATCTCGCGCTCCTGGTTGCGGCTGCCGAAGAAGCGCACCAGCTCGCGGATGACGTCGCCCACCGTGCCCGGGATGGCGTCGGTGAAGTCGAAGGTGTTGCGGACGGTGTAGGCGCCGGCGGGGTTCAGGGGTAGCGGGAAGATGGGCACGTTGACCCGCCGGATGCTGCCGTTTGGCACCGCCACGTCGCCCGAGCAGCCGCCGCCAGCCAGCACAAACGTGCCCGCCCGCCGCGCCCGCACCACCACCGACAGCCGGCGCCCGGCCAGCAGCGGCTCGACCACGGCGGTCTCGAACAGGCCCTCGAGGGTGCCGCTGAAGAGCACGCTCTCGGGGGGCAGCAGGTAGTAGGGATCGTCGCACCACAGGGGATCGTCGAGCAGGTAGACCTCGAAGCGGGCCAGATCCACCGGGCCCTGGTAGTCGAGGCCGATCTCGACGCCGCCCGAGGGCAGATCCACCACGTCGATGACGAACTCCACCGTGCGGCTGTCGGGGTGGCTGGCCTGCACGCGGTACTGGCCCAGGCCCTCGCCGGCCTGGAAGTCCACGGCGGCGTTGCCGCTGGCCCCGGTGGCGGTGCGGATGGCGCTCAGGCTGGCGGATCCGTCGTCGTCGATGATCTGGAAGGTGATGCGCTCACCCTCGATGCCATCGCCGTTCTGGTCGAGCAGCAGCACGCCGAGCTCGACGGCCCCGCCCCGCTGCACGGTCTTGTTCTCGTCGCCCGCCGCCAGAAGGATGTAGACGTAGTTCTGCTGCGGCGGCGGGACGTAGGCGTCATCGGTGGGGGGGCCGGCGTCGCGGGGGCTGAGGATGCCCCCGTCCGGCGCGACCTCGACGAGCACCTCTTGCACGGGCGGGGTGTCATCCCCACAGCCGCTGGCCAGCGTCGCGAGGGCCAAGAGGCATGCCATCGGCCAGACGCTGCGGGCGAAGTTCAAGCGCATTGGGTCTCCCCTCGATCAGTCGTCCAGTGTGCGTCCCCACGCGCGGTCACGATAGCAGAAGCGCGAGGTGAGGTCGCGCCACGGCGAGGTGCAGTGCGCGGGGGCGCGCGGCGCGGGCGACCGGGTCCGCCGGCAGGGGCCCGCCCGTCAGCTCGACCGGTTCGCCAGGCGCTCGCGGGTGACCCGCACCAGCCCCACGCCCGCCAGCAGCAGCGTGAAGACCATCAGCAGGCTGATCAGCGCGTAGGGCCAGCGGCTCATGGGGTCGTCGGTGGTGTCGTACAGCCACAGCGGGCGGTCGCCCAGGCGCGGGAACTTGTTGCGCAGGAACTGCTCGGTCTGCTGGAAGCCCCCCGAGGTGGAGGGCTCGATGATGCGCCCCGGGCCCTTGACCTCGAAGCCCAGCAGGCTGCCCTTGCGCAGCCGGTAGCGCACCACGTCCTCGCGATCGGCGGCCAGCACCGCGAAGACGTTGTCGCCCGCGAGCTTGAGGAAGTACTTGCGGCCGGCCTGCTGCTCGCGCGGATCCTTGGACTCCGTGGCCTCGCCCGTCGCGTAGATGGTGCGCCTGTCCACCACGGCGTTGACGGTGCACCAGGTGTTGTGGCGCAGGGCGATGAGCGTGTCCGGCGCGGTCTGGCGGATCACGGGGCGCTCGGTGAGATCGCCGCAGCTCACGGGGCTGCGCCCCGCGATCATCAGGCTCACCGCCGGCCAGCTCTTGAGCAGCATGAAGCCGGCGCCCACGAGGATGAGCACCAGCAGCACGGGGTGGCGCATGGTGAACGCGGAGCGGGGGGCGGCCTCGAGATCCGCGTCCTCGTCGGCGATCCAGGCCTCGACGTCGTCGACGGGCGGATCGTCTGAGGGCGCCGGGGGGGGCACCTGGGTGTCTGAACCGGTCATCGGCGGCGGATCGTCCCTGGGTCGTGTGGGCTCGCCCGGTGTGACACCGGGCGCGCGGTGGAGTTTCCCGGGGCCCGCCGGTGGGCCCCGGTGGGGCGCTCAGCGCTCACAGAGGCTGGCGACCTGCTCGGCCACTTCGGTCTCGTCGCGGCCGGTCACCCGGGCCACCTCTTGCACGACCAGCCCGCGGGCCTGCTCGAGCATCTGGCGCTCGCCGTAGCTGAGCTCGTCCTTCTCGCGCCGCAGCTGCTCCAGGTCACGCAGGACCTTGGCGATCTCACTGAGCTCGCCGCTGCGCAGCCGCTCGCTGTAGACCCGGTAGCGGCGGTTCCAGGTCTTCTCACGGGACTTCTCGGCGGCGCTCTGCAAGATGTCGAAGACGCTGGACACCTGAGCGGGATGGATGAGGCCGCGCAGGCCGACCACCTGGGCCTTGTGAGTCGGCACGCGCACGATGGCCCCCGACTCCATCTGCACCGTGTAGACCTCGAGGGAGGCGCCGGCCAGCTCCAGGCGCCCGACTTCGGTGATCTCGCCGACCCCTTGGTCTTGGTAGACCGCGAGATCACCCACCGAGAATCGATCCATGTAGACTCTCCAACCGATTCGCCGCTCGTGGACGACCGGCATCTGATCAAGGGACCGGCGATTGAACCACGTCGTGCCGGTCGCAACAAGGGTCGCCCCCCCGGGCGAGGCGCTGATGAAGCTGAACCCCCACCTCGATCCCGCGGCCGTGTTCGGCGCCGACGGGGCCCTCGCGCAGCGCGGGTTTGAGCACCGCCCCGGCCAGCTCGCGATGGCTGAGGCGGTCGCCCAGACCCTGACCGCCGGGGGCACCCTGATGGCCGAGGCCGGCACGGGCACGGGCAAGACCCTGGCCTACCTGGTGCCCGCCCTGGCCCAGGGCCGCCGGGTGGTGGTGAGCACGGCGACCAAGAACCTGCAGGGCCAGATCGTCACCAAGGACGCCCCGCTGCTGAGCAGCCTGCTGGGCACGCCGGTGTCGGTGGCCGTGCTCAAGGGGCGGCGCAACTACCTGTGCAAGCACCGCCTGGCCCAGGTGGAGGCCGGCCCCCCGCCCCCGGAGCGCACCGCCTGGCGGCTGATCCACGGCTGGTCGACGGTGACCGACACGGGGGATCGCGCCGAGGTCGAGGGGGTGTCGGAGTCCGCGCCGCTGTGGGACCGCCTCACCGTGGGCGCCGACAGCTGCCTGGGCGGGCAGTGCCCCCAGTTCTCCACCTGCCACGTCACCCGCGCCCGCGCCCGCGCCGCCGCAGCGGATCTGGTGGTGGTCAACCACCACCTGTACTTCGGCGATCTGGCGGTGCGCGAGGCGGGCGGCCAGGTGCTGCCCGATCATGAGGCGGTGATCTTCGACGAGGCCCACGCCGTGCCCGACACCGCCGCAGCCTTCTTCGGGCGCAGCGTGTCGTCGGCCCAGGTGCGGCGCTGGCTGAAGGACACCGAGCAGGCGCTGGCTGATCTGGGCGGCCTGCCCGCCGAGACCCAGGGCGCCCTGGCCACCGTGCACGCCGCCGTCGACCCGCTGTTCCTGTCGGTGCGCCCCCAGGCGGGCCGGGTGGCCTATGTGCCGACGCACGCGCCCGCCACCTGGGCCGAGCACGCAGCGACCCTCGACCAGGCCCTGTCGCAGGCGAGCACCGCGCTGATCCCGTGGCTGAGCGAGGGCGACGCCATGGTGCGGCTGATCCAGCGCGCCGAGGCCCTGCGCGACGATCTGCTGTCGTTCTTCGACGAGGCCCCCGAGGTCGACCCGCAGGTGCGCTTCATCGAGGCCACGGCCGACGGCGCCCTGCTCGCGAGCTGGCCCGTGGAGCCCGCCGACCGGCTGGGCGAGCTCCTCGAGGGCCGGCTGCACGCCGCGATCTTCACGTCGGCCACCCTCACCGTGGGCGGCGACTTCGCCTACACCCGGCGCCGGCTGGGGCTCAGCGAGGCCGCCGCCGAGGCGGTGTTCGACAGCCCCTTCGACTACACGCAGCAGGCGCGGCTGTTCTTGCCGGGCGACGTGCCGGAGCCCAACGATCCGCGCTTCCCCGACGCCGTCGCCTGGTATGTGCAGCAGCTGTGCGCCATCACCGCCGGGCGGGCCTTCGTGCTGTTCACCAGCCACCGCAACCTGGACGCCGTGCACCGGCGGCTGAGCCAGGGCTTCGACTGGCCGCTGCTCAAGCAGGGCGACGCGCCCCGCGAGCGGCTGATCGAGACCTTCCGGGCCATGCCGGGCGCCGTGCTGCTGGCCACCGCCAGCTTCTGGGAGGGCGTGGACGTGGCGGGCGACGCGCTGTCGCTGGTGATCATCGACCGCATCCCCTTCGGCTCGCCGGGCGATCCCGTCCTGGCGGCCCGCATCGAGACGGCCCGCGCGGCGGGCGAAGCGCCCTTCAAGACGTTGCAGCTGCCCGCCGCGGCGCTGACCCTCAAGCAGGGCTTCGGCCGGCTGATCCGCACGGCCACCGACCGGGGCGTCGTGGCTGTGCTCGATCGGCGGCTGTCGAAGAAGGGCTACGGGCGATCCCTGCTGCGCGCGCTGCCCCCGGCGCCCCAGCTGGACGATCTGACCGCCGTGCGGGCGTGGTGGCAGGCCAACCCCGCGCCCGGCGACCCCGCCAGCTGACCCCGCGCGGGGGGCACGCGCGGTGATTGACCCCCGTTCATCGCGGCCCGTACGCTGCGGGCGGACGGAAGGGGCCATGACACACAGCCACGACGTAGCTCAGGCCCTCGAGGATGTCGCCGCGACGGATCCGCAGCGGCCCGCCCTCGAGGGGGCGCAGCGCGCCCTGGCGGCCGGCCAGGCCGACCTCTGCGTGGCGCGCCTGCAGGGCCTGACCGGCGCCCCCGCGGCCTTCCTGCTGGGGCTCGCCCACCTGCGGCTGGGGGATCTGTACCGCGCCAGCGCCGCCTTCGAGGCCGCCGTCGAGGCCGATCCGAAGGGCCACCCCGCCCACCTCGCCC